>JBGSSZ010000231.1:0-5723 GCA_041736785.1 Limnoglobus sp. | reverse complement strand
CCACAGAAAGCGCAAGAGCAAAGGATGCTAAAATCTGGGAAGCGTATCATAATTGGCTGTGAGGCGAAACTCGTAGGCTCCCGACATCTCGAAGGGGACATTCCGGAGTGGGAAAATCAGCTCATAAACCGCCAATCGATTGCTGACGTCAAAGATCACTTCGATCGGCTGCGAGGGGCTGCCAATCCTCAGCGCTTCACCGCTTTTGTGCAAGCTGGCGGTGATCTGAAATCGCCCAAACCGCCTGCCACTTGTGCGTACAGCCACAATTCCACTTGGGCAAACTTCTCTTGAATGCCTTGAGGCATCATGACTGTGTGCCAAGGATTCTTCAAGGCCCACTTCTGATCGGTCAAATCCAGAGCAGCACTGTCGCAGGCGAAGAACAGCCGAACAGTTGGCAGAATCTGGGACATGCCTGCATTATAACAGCCTCATGCTCTTCGATCTCCAGATCAACGGCGCCCTCGGCATCAGCTTCACGGCTGACTCGCTGACCACGTCGCAGGTCCGCACCGTCGCGGACGAGCTCGCCAGGCATTCCATCAGCGCGTTTGCACCGACGGTGATCACCGCCTCTCGCGAAACCATGCTCGCTTCGTTCCAGGCACTGGCGAGAGCCTGCGACGAGGATGTCACATTATCGCGGGCGATGCCGGTGTTTCACCTGGAAGGGCCCTGGATCGCGGCAGAAGACGGGCCGCGCGGGGCGCATCCACTCGCCCATGTACGGGAGCCATCGTGGGACGAGTTCCAGGCGTTGCAGGACGCGGCCGGGGGGCGGATCCGACTTGTGACGCTGGCGCCCGAGCTGCCCGGCGCACTCAATCTGATCGGTCGACTTTGCGCAGCCGGCATTGTCGTCAGTCTCGGACACACGGCGGCGACCTCGACGACGATCCGCGCGGCAGCAAACGTCGGGGCAAAGCTCAGCACGCATCTGGGCAACGGCAGTCATGCCATGCTGCCGCGCCACGACAACTATCTCTGGGAGCAACTGGCCTGCGATGAACTGATGGCGAGCGTGATTGCCGACGGGCACCACCTGCCGCCGGCACTGTTGAAGACGATCGTGCGTGCGAAAGGCGTCGACCGGGTGATTGTCACCTGCGATGCGTCTCCGCTGGCGGGCCTGCCACCGGGCTGCTACTCGGAGTGGGGCCAGGAACTGGAGGTGGAGTCTTCGGGCCGCATTGGTGTGGTCGGCACACCCTATCTGGCGGGCTCGGGCACCTTTTTGGACACCTGCGTAGAGCATTTGAGCCGCGTCACAGGTGTCAGCCCCAGCGAAGCAATCACAATGGCGAGTGTGAACCCGCGGCGGCTGCTGGGTTTGTAGGCCGTGCTGAGTCTTCGAGGCAGACAGGTTGATGGAGCCTGTGTCGTGCCTCGAAGCTCGGCACGACTCCAAGACTGGGGATTGTGCTTCTCAGCGCGTCAGGACCGTCAGGACTTGAAAGATTCTGCGCAGGGGCCGGTAGGATTGTTGCGAGCCTCCCGCTGGGACTACGCCTGAGCGGTGTCACTCCGCACAACCTGCGATGCCGCTACGACGTGACCGTTTTCACCAGCCGGCATTTCCCTATCAAAAGCCCTTGTGTTTTGGGGCTTTCCCGGTCTCGTTTGCTTCCACATTCCCCTTCCATCGCGCATATCTCCACTACGCACTGTGGAAGGCCGTCGCCGTTGTCGGCGAAGCAAAGGATGTTCGCGGGCGGCGATGCCCCAGTGCTGTACCGGAATGGGAGAAGGATCATGAGCATGCGTCGGTTGAAGGTGTGTGTGCTGACGGCCGCGGCCCTCAGCTTCGTGGCGAGCGGCAGCGCCTCCGCCTTCGGCGGGCGTCTGCTGGGTGGCTCCAAGAGCTACAGCGGCTCGTCGTACAGCAGTGACTGCGGCGGCTGCGGCAGCAGCGGCTACAGCACCGGCGGCGCTGTGAGCACCGGCAGTACCGGAGCGGCGACCACCACGGCGGCAGCACCCTGCTACACCACGATCAAGGTCCAGGAGTGGCACACGGAACAAGTTCCGGAAACCCGCACCACCTGGAAGACGGAGCAAAAGCAGGAGACGTACACGGCCCATCGGACCGAGAACGTCCAGGAAACCCCCACCCGTCAAGTGACGGTGATGCGCAAGATCAATGAGACCGTGATGGAAAACCGCACGGTTCGCAAGCCCGTCACCACCACGGTGATGGTCAACAAGACGGTCACCGAGCGCGTGCCGGTGCAGAAGACGATCACGGTCAACGAAACCCGCTGGGAAACCCAGCAGGTGACCGAGATGCGGACCCGCACGGTTCGCCACACGGTGAACGTGCCGAAGGAAGTGACCCTCGGGCCGTCCTTCATGGACCGTCTCCGGGCCAAGTGCGATCCTTGCTACACGCCTTGCTGCAAGACTGTGACGATCTGCAAGAAAGAGCGTCATTGCGAGACCGTCTGCGAGCCGGTCACGGTTTGCAAGAAGGTCAAAGTCTGCTGCCCCGTGCAGAAGACGGTCTGCAGCTACGAGTGCGTGAGCAAGTGCATTCAGGTTCCTTGCTGCAAGACCACTTGGGTGTGTGAAACGATCCAGGTTCCGGTCTGCAAGACCCGCTGCGTGCCGGAATGCAAGACGGAAACCTACACCGTCTGCGTGCCGAAGTGCGTCGCTTACCAGGCCACCCGTACGGTCTGCGTGAAGGTGCCTTGCACCGAGACCGTCATGGTCTGCAAGCGAGTTTGCCGCACGGTTGACAAGCAGGTTCCTGTGGCTCCCGCCTGCGGCGGTTGCGACAATGGCTGCGGCAACGGCTGTGGCAATGCCTGCGACAACGGCTGTGGCAACGACTGCGGCAACACCTGCTGCGGCTCCAAGGCTGGTCTCTTCGATCGGCTCAAGGCCCGCTTCGCTGGCATGGGCTGCAAGAAGAACAAGTGCGAAGCCGACTGCGGTTGCGCCGCTCCGGTGACCGGCTGCTGCAACTAAGATGTAACTTCGCGAGTCAATCGCAGAAGCCCAGCCGGAAACGGCTGGGCTTTCTTCGTTGATGTGCCAAATTTCACCAGTCCGCAGCACAAGCAAGGAAATCGAAAGCTACTTCCAATCCACTTTGATAGATTTCACCAGTCCGCAGCCTAAGCAAGGGCGTTTCTGATCCAAATGCGTCTGCCTTGCTTGCGCTGCGGACTGGTGTTCTACTCCTTCTTGTCTTCAACCTGTTGCACATCGAGCTTCCACGTCAGGCCGAGCGACACATTGCGATTCATCTTTGCCAATATCTCGAATGGTGTGCCTTTGTGATCCTTGGCAATCTTCTCAAACGACTCGCGCGCGATCTCCACTCGCTCGGTGTAGTCCTTCTTGCTCTTCATTTTGTCGACCGACACGAGGCGATAGATTGGTGTGCCGCCACCCATGGGCGGCTCGAGGCCATCCGTGCGAATCGTGCCGAGAGCAAGGTTGTACTCATTGACAAAAGCCCAGCGCAGCTGCAACTGTGCCAGGGCATAAGCGTAGAGCCCCTGCCACTTCTTGGACTTTTCGTCGACGAGCTTCTTGCCTGCAGCTTCGAGACCGTGCATGTGCTCGGACAGTTCCAGCTCCAACCGGGCGATCGGGATTTGAGCTTCGGCAATTTCCTTCTTGACAGTTTCGTCGACGGAGCCGTTGAGGCTTTCGCGGAGGCCGCCGCCGTCGCCGAATTTCCATTGGTCACGGATGTAGGCCAAGGCCGCGAGCGTTGCCTTGCGGAGGGGCGTGTTGGCGTCGTCATCCGCCGTGTAGGCTTTCATCACGTCCGCGGAAAAGGGATAGACCGCCGCAAGCCCGGGTGGTAGCTCAATCTCCTTGCGGATGCCGGGGAGCGTCAGTGCGCTGAGCAGTTTTTGCACGTCGCCGGGATTCGCGCCGGGTGCGACGAATGGGAGCGAGAACATCGGCGCGGGCAAGGCAGACTTGTCGTATGCGAGGTTATTGGCCAATGCCGGGATGGTCGCCCGCACGGTCTGCGATGGTGCGAATTCACGCTTGCTGGCAAGGTATTCCCGCATCATGTCGGACCATTTTTCGATGGGAATCGGTTGCCCCGGCGTGACGGGCAAGCTGGCGCCGCTCATCTTCAACTGCCGCAGCTTGACGTTGAACGCGGTGAGGAACTCGCTGCCGGTCTCGATGGTTTCCTGGGCGTTCTGCCCGGCACTGCAACTGGTCATCACCTGCACGCCCGGCGGCACGGCGTGCAACGCGGTCTGGAGTGCTTCGCTCATTGGCTCGCTGCCAGCACGGGCGGAACCCACGCCCGGATTGAATCGGCAGACGTCCCAGAGAAGGATCTTCTGCTGCGCCTTGCAAGCCGCCAGTCGGGCATAGACCTCGGCGAGCGGCAGCAGGGTGCTGGGGTCTTCAGGATCGCCGTCGACAGGGACGAGATACGCCTTCCCGTCCACTTCGCGGGCATGGCCGCTGAAGTAGACGATGATGCGATCCTGTTCGCGGCAAGTGGTGAAGAATCGCTCGAACGTCTGCAGCATGACATCTTTGAGCATCGGCGGCAGCGTCTTGCCGCTGGTGTCGCTGAGCACGAAGAGCTGATTGTTGGCACCCTCTGTGGGGACGCGGAATTCGTAGGCCATTTTGCTGGCAGTGGCGGTGGGCAGATCCTCGCCACGGCCATAGACACCGGCCGAGAGATTGTTGAAATAGACGTATTTGGAGATGTGCATGAAGAGCATGCGTCGCGGGAACGGATCGCTGACGATCGCCGGAGTGGTGCCCGTGTTGGTACCCGTACCCGCTTGGGGATCGGCGTCGGGGCTTCCGCCCTTAGCCGGTTGATCGAGTCGCACCTGGCTACCGCTGTCCGTGAAGCGTTTCGACAGCTTCATGCCAATCATCACCATGCCGCCGAGCACCATGGCGAGAATGGCGAACATCACGATTTTGGTCGTCGTGTTGCTGCTGCCCCGCGTGTATTTACGGCGCGTGAGCGAGGCATCGTCGGCGACGGGGAATACGCTGCTCTCGTGCGTCACGGGCGGGGCATACTGCGGCGGGGCATACGCGGACGGTTGCGGATAGCCATACGCGGGGGGCTGCGATTGAGGATACGAGTACGCTGCAGGTGCGCCGTACTGCGGCGGCATCGGATACGGCGACGGATACCCGTACGGATGCGGAGCTGCTTCATACGCGGGCGGCGGCTCGAACGCCGGCTGCGGAGGGAGATCGAAGTTCGGTTCGTACGTCTGCTGCGGCATCGCGGGAGCCGTTGCGGTCGTTTCAGCAACCACTGTCGGCGAGGTGTCCTTCTTCTTCATCTGCACCAGAGTGCCGCATTTCTTGCACTTCATCGCCCGATCCGACCAGTCCAGCGGGATGCGGATCAGCTTGCGGCAGTTCGGACATGTGGCCTTGATACTCGCAGACATATCCACTCCGGACAGGATTGAACCTTAGACCCCATTGTACGTCGCAAAGTTCCGCACCGTTGACCGCATCTGCCGCTACAACGTACTCATCGAACGCGAGTCACAAACTCAGGCGTTCAGCGCAACAGACGAAATCTTCGGAGACGGCATGAAGATCGTGATGATTGATGGCGACGGGATCGGCCCGGAGGTGATGGCCGCGACCAAGTCCGTGATCCAGGCTGCCGGTGTGGCGATCGACTGGATTCCCGCCGACGCCGGTGCGGGTGCCGCCGAACGCCACGGCGAACCGCTGCCCGATGCCGTCGG
>JBGSSZ010000271.1:0-1700 GCA_041736785.1 Limnoglobus sp. | reverse complement strand
CACCTCGGTGCCTCCTGCGGCCGGATGACGGGCGGTAACCCCATCATGTCAGCTCACAGCAGTACACGGTTGTGCGCTTCACAATCTCCCCGCCGCCGCCACCAGGCCCCCGCGCTGCACTATCCCTCCGCCGCCAGCAGGCGGGGTTGAGGGCGAAGGCCTGTTCGATGAGTTTGCGTTCGCACTTGAAGGCGCAGCTTTCGAACTCGATGCGGACGGCGTCGCAGAGGATCTTGACGGTGTTGGTGTAGGTGTGCAGCGTGCGCCCCACGCAGGCGACGAGGTGTGCCGTCTCGGGCAGTTGCTGCAGCGACTGTTTGATGACGCTTTTGCCGGTGCCGGGGATGCCGAGCACGAGGCAGAGTCCGCCTTGCTGGCAGTGGACTTTGAGGGTGTCGTGGATCTCCTGCTGGTGCGGCAGGAGTTCGAGTTCGCGGAGGTCGAAGGGGTTGCGGGTGAGTCCGAAGTACGAGCGGATCATGGTTGCTCCTTGCGGCGGGCGAGTCCGTTGGCGACGGCGTCGAGTCGGCGTGCGGCCCCCATGCGTTGGCCCTTGTAGTAGATGATGACGGGCGAACTTGTGCCGCGCTGGCGGTCGTAGCGGAGGTCGATTTGCCGGTCGCGCAGGTCGACGGGGGTTTCGTAGCGGTGACTGTGGAAGCTGAAGGTGCCGTCCTTCTTCACCTTCCGCGTGGCCTCGGCGTAGAAGAGTTCGTCGCTGTGTTCGGAGGGCGGCAGGAAGCGAACGCGACTCAAGTCGATGCCGAAGCGGTCGATCGGCTTCATGCCGATGGCGTCGTGTTCGGTCGCGTTGTACTCGGCTTCGACCCAGGCGGTGAACTGGCGGTTGAGGGTTTCAAGCGAGGTGAGATCGAGCGTGCGGTTGAGGAACTGATCGCGGACGCGGCGGAAAAAGCGTTCAATTTTTCCCTTCGCCGCAGCGTCGCGGATCGCGGTGTGACGCAGCAGACAACCGACGCGGGCGCAGATGAGCGTGATCTCCTGCGAGCAGTAGATCGGGCCGTTGTCGACGAGCAACTGTTCGGGCACGCCGCGTTTGTAGAAGGCGGCGCGAAGGGCCTTCACCAGGGTGTCGACGTTTTCTTCGAAGAAGAATTCACCGTGGCAGAGCACGCGGCTGGCATCGTCGAGGAAGGCGATGAGGCGGGTTTGTTTGCGAGTGTTCCCCGAACCGTCGACTTGGCAGTACGGCCCGAACAGGGGGTCGGCCTGCCAGAGTTGGTTGGCGTATTTCATGCTGAAGGCCAGGCGTTTCCTGGCGTCGTCGCTCACGGGCTTGAGCAGGTCGTACTCGCGGATGAAGCGATAGAAGGTGGTCTGCGCGATCCGCTCCGGGTCGAGCAGAGCGTTCTCGACGCAGAAGCGATAGATCGCGCGTTTGTTGATCCGCGTGGCGGTGAAGTGCGGCGTGGCGGCGGTGATCGCTTCGAGCAGTTCCTCGGGCGTGACCTTGCGAACCTGTCCCTTGTCGCAGCGCGGCTGCGGCGTCATGCCGGTGATGCCGTGCTTCCTGTAGCGGTAGTGCCAGGTCTGGATGGTCGTAGCCGTCCGGTGAAGCTTCTGATGAGCGGTGAGATGTGCCCGAGCGGCGAATGCTGATCAATTTCGGATGGGCAGCAGCGGCGTGAGGTCGGCGGGGTTCCGGGCAAGGGTGTCGAGCGTCGTTGTGAGATACCGCC
>JBGSSZ010000220.1:0-8047 GCA_041736785.1 Limnoglobus sp. | reverse complement strand
GGGCCGGAAAGCGGGGTGGTAAGGAAAGTGAAAGACGCGAAGTTCCGCCCTTAAGGATGAGGGCCAAGGTGATCCCACGCCCGTAACGGCCAGTGTCACGCCGGCTACAAACGCTGAAATCGTCGCTTATTTAAGGGCTAGAGGTCGGTGCAGTTTCGTCGGGATGGTTCCCAAAGAACGCTTAGGATACTAACAGTCGGTACAAGCGATTGCAAACCTATTCTTTTTGCAACTGCCGCGATTCGTCCTCACGTCATTGAACCGGGAACCGCTTCGCAGAGAACATCTCAATCGGCAGCGTCGGCGGCTTTCTGGTGGCCAGGTCGGCGAGGGTTTCGCCCACCACGCTGGCGAACTTGAAGCCGTGCCCGGAGAAGCCGGCTGCGACGCAGACATTGGCATGATTCGGGTGCCGGTCGAGGACGAAGTGCCGATCCGGGGTGAGCGTGTACATGCAGACGCGGCCGACATTGAAGCCGCCGAGTGTGTTGGGGAGGTATTGATCGATGAACTGCTGCACGGGTTCGCGGTCGCGTTCGTGCAGGGTCCAGTCGATGGCGTCGGGGTGCGCTTCCTCCGCCTCACCGTAGTGTCGCGCGAGTTTGACGCCACGTTCGTCGACGCTGGGCAGGCCGTAGAAATCGCCGTGGGGCGTCTCCATCATGAAGACGGGGAATCGGTCCCGCGTGCAATTCGCGCCGGCGAGCGGTGCAAACCAGAGCATCGTCTGCCTCATCACAGTGAGGGGCACGCCGAGGTCCGTCAGGAGCGAGGAAGCCCACGCACCGGCGGTGATGATGAGTTTGTCAGCCCGATAGGTCGCGAGATTCGTGGTCACTTCCACATGCGAACGGGTGCTCTTCCACGACAGCACGGCTTCGGACTCGTGGAGCTTGGCGCCGCGGGTGCGGGCGGCGTCGAGATGAGCCTGCACGCAGGCTTCGACGCGCAACATCCCCGCCTCGGATTCCAGCCGACCGGCAAAGCTTTCCGGCATCCGGAAGGGATAGGCAGCCTGCACTTCTCGGGCTGTGAGGTTCTTCACGGAGCCCGGAGGCAGCATCGCGGCGGCACGGCTCACGCCGGCGATCATCGCTCCGTCGGCAGGCCCGAGGCTCAGGCAGTCGCAGGGTGTGAGCAGTTGCCGACCCGTGATGCTCTCAAGATCGCGCCAGAGCTCGAAGGCCCGCTGCACGAGCGGGATGTAGCCGGGATGCTCGTAGTAGGCGGTGCGGATGATGCGGGTCTGCCCGTGGCTGCTGCCGCGGTTGTGTCCGAGCCAGAACTGCTCGAAGCCGCGGACGTTCACACCCCGCGCGGCGAGGTGATACGCTGCGGCCGAACCCATCCCGCCCAAGCCGAGAACGATGGCGTCCATTTAGCCTGGCGGTGGAGCAGACCGTGGCGCAGCGGTGGCGGCTGCGGACGAGGAAGACGAACATCCCGCAGCGGCGACGCAGGCGAGCATCGCAATCACAATCAACACACGAGTGGTCATAGCGGACTCCGTGACAGTGGCACACGCACGGTAGAGAGAACTGTGAGCGAAGTCAAGAGAATTGACGCCGGCCGCAGGTTGGGGTAGGCCCCGTGCATCTGCGGCCGGCGTCGTGGCTCGGTGCACTCATTTTACCAGATCCCAAATGTCCGGTGTGCAGACTCCATGAATCCGCAATGAAGATTCAGCAAGTCAGTCAACTTCGCATTTCATCACTTCGCGCAGAAGGATGGTGGCATAGCTCCCTGCTGGCAACGAGAACGCCAGCCGCAATCCGTCTGGAGTCCTCTCGGCTGAGAGGTCGTCGATGTAGATGAGATTGTGCCGACGTGTTCCGCTCAGCAGTTGACCGAAACCCTCGAATGATTTCTCTGTCAGCCCGGCCTCCGCCAGGACCGCGGCTTCGCGTTCGGCGGCGATCGCCTTCGCCGCGAACGTGCGCGTACCGAACATCGGGCCGCCGGTCACCGTCTCGCGGGCATCGAACCGCGTCTGCTCGGTGGGCACATCTTCGGCGACGAACATGCCCCCCGCGGGCCACTTCATCATCACATCCCCTTCCAGCACAGACCGCAGCAGGCCGTCGTTCTGCCGACGGGCAAGGACATCGTTGAACAGATGCGACTGTGCCGCGGAGAGGAAGAGCTTGAGTTGGAACCGTTGCACGCGCCCTTGAGATTTCCTGGTCAGCAGTTCAAAGCCACGGCGGGCGGTTTCGCCATCGCGGCCGAAGCGCTGCGGGCCGTAATAATTGGGCAGCCCAGCGCGGCGAATCACTTCGAGGATCGGCTCGACGTTAATTTCCTGAGCGTCGCGGATGAGGATGCTGAACGTGTTCCCATGCAGGTGGCCGCTGCGGAGCTTGTTGCCGTGGCGGGTGACATTCAACACGGAGATGCCGTCTCCATCGAGCTCTTTCAGCCGCGGCTCGGCGATCTGCGGAACGCTCACCCACTGCCGCGTGACGGCGTGCCGGTCTTTCAGGCCAGCGATGCCGATGTCGCGATCGCTCACGCCGAGCTTGCGGCTGACGAGCTTCTGAAAATACTCCGCGCCGACGCCACGCTTCTCGATCCAGAGATACAGATGCTCCCCGCTGCCGGAGGGCTCGTAGGCAGCGATCTCCGTGACGTCGAAGTCTTCGGGCTCGACGCGGATGCGGCCACCACAGCCAGGGAGATCGTGCGTCAGCAGCGGCAACGGCGTCAGCAACTCAGCACCTCCACTTTGGGCGATACAGCACTCTTCGCGATCAGAGCCGGCCAATAGGCGAAGACCTCACGCACCTGCGGGCGGCCCGTCGTATAGCCCGTGGTGCCCGCGAAACCGCTCGTCACCAGCGGGGCGAACTCCTTGGCGAAGCGGTTCAGGGCGGCTTTGTTGAGATCGCGCACCGCGACGCGAAGCACCGCTTCGACCGGCTCCGCGGTTGGCGTGATCACGCCCGGCACCACACTGCCAGCTCCCAGTACTTCGATGTGCGAATGCTCAAAGCTGATCCCTGCCTGCTGAAGCCGTTCGAGCAGAATCTCACCGCTGCGGCGGGCTTTCATCGCCGCCCGCGGCCCCAGAAATGTCAGCATGCCCGACGCGCTGTAGCCGTCGCGATAGGCGATCGAAACTTTGTAAGTCTCGGTCGCCTTCGCACCGCGGCAGTTGACGACCGCGACCTGATCCGGCTGCACCTGCTTGAGGCTCAGGCTGGTGAAATCGGCGACGACGTCGGGCGTGTAGTATCGGGCCGGATCGCCGACTTCGTAGAGCAGTTGCTCACTGACCGTCTCGATGTTGACGACGCCACCCGTACTGGCGGGCTTGGTGACGACCATGCTGCCATCCGCGGCAATCTGCGCAATCGGGTAGCCGACATCAGCGAGCGTCGTGGTCTCGTCGGCGTTCATCCAGAGGCCACCCGTCATCTGGGCTCCGCACTCGATCAGATGCCCAGCCACGGTGGCAGCGGCGAGCAGGTCCGAGTCATCCGGGCTCCAGCCAAACTCATGCAGGCAGGGGCCGACTGTCAGCGAAGCATCGGCCACGCGGCCCGTGACCACCACACTGGCACCCTTCGCCAGAGCCTCCGCGATCGGGGCCGCACCGAGATAGGCGTTCGCACTGACGACCCGACTGCGGATCGTGCTGAGGGCTTCGCCGGTGTCCAGATGCTGCAGCGTGTGCCCGGCTGCGATCAGCGCGTCGAGCTGCGGCAGGAGGTCGTCGCCGCTGACGACGCCGATTTTGCGATCAGTGACGCCGAGGGCTTGAAGCGTTTCGAGAGCTTTCGCACCGCAACCGCGCGGATTCATGCCGCCGGCATTGCTAACGATCTTGAGCCCGGGCTGCGCCTGGAGCTGCGGAGCAAGCCCCGCCAGCACGTCGATGAAATCGGTGGCATAACCCGCATTGGCGTCACGCTGACGTAACAGGGCAAGAATCGACATGGTCAGTTCGGCGAGATATTCGAGCGTGAGGTAATCGAGCTTTCCGCTGGTGACCAAGCGTTTGGGGGCATCGATATTGTCGCCCCAGAAGCCGCAGCCATTGCCAATTCGGATGCTTTTCATGGAATTACTCTTGATTTCTAAATTATTATCGACGACTATGAGCAATGTCGATTTCTCTCTGTTCTGAATCGCCATATCATCCGGCCGAGGTGCATCATGTCCTCTCAAGTTGTTGTACGGTCCCGCAGGGGCTTCACCCTGATCGAGTTGCTTGTTGTGATCGCGATTATCGCGATTCTCATCGGGCTTCTGCTCCCAGCGGTGCAGAAAGTCCGCGAAGCGGCGGCCCGCTCAAAGTGTACGAACAATCTCAAGCAAATCGCTCTGGCGGCGCACAACACGCAAGCTGAGCACAACCGCATGCCCCCGATGGGTGGGCACTTTGCCGGTGCCTACTACGCTCCACTCTTCTTCCACCTGCTGCCTAATCTTGAGCAGCGCAACGTCTGGGAAGCCGCCAAAGTCGGTGGTGTGATCCTGCCGCTCTGGGAAACTCCCGGCCCGGCCGGCACCGGTTTGCAGTATCTGCGCATGACACCCGTGAATGTCTACAAGTGCCCGTCGGACTATTCCATGGGCAAGTCGATCGCGAATGACTGGCTGCCTGGCGATGCCAGCTATGCGGCCAATTTCCAGATCTTCGGCAACCGCGCCAACCTGAACAGCAACCTGCATGCGGATTGGGACGGTCGTGCGACAATGCCCGGCACGTTCAAAGACGGTCAATCGCAGACCATCATGTTCACCGAGAAGCTCTCATGGTGCGTCGGGCCCAGCACCCCGACTACTCACGGCGGCACGTGGTGGATGCGAGGCATCTATCGTGCCGGCACCTTCACTGGCACGGGCAGTCCGCCCGGTTCCACGGACAGCTTCCCTGGCGACCGCCTCTCCGGCGTCTTTGCCGGCGGTCGCGGCGCCGACAACACGGTCTGGGTGACCGGTCCCGCCTCCAAGTTCATCGCCCTGCCCCGCAACTACCTCACTGCCACCAACGGCGACTGCGACAACCAGAAAGCCTCCAGCCCCCACCGCGGTATCAACTGCGCAATGGGCGACGGCAGCGTCCGCTTCCTGAACGCCACCATCAGCGGCAACACCTGGTGGGCTCTCTGCACTGTCCAGGGCGGCGACCAGCCTGGCAGCGACTACTAGACCAGAGCATCGCGCCGCTGGCTGATCTGAGCCAGCGGCACCTCGAATTATGGACGCAATCCCCTGCACACCCTGCCGTTGGCGTCGCCAATTGCGGATGTGCTTCAGTTTGATCATCGCCTACGTACTCGCATGGCTGCTCACGATCGTGTATGCGCCGAGCGATCTGAACACGTTGCATTATCTTAGATTCGAAGAGCTTAAACGCAGTCGTGCAAGCAACCTGACGTGCCATTTCTTTGCCAATCGATCATTTCACGACGATCCGAACCCCTACCGGGTTGATCTGGAACAACTGTCGCACTACACCGTCAGCTACCCGAAAATCCCCACACCATTTTTTCTGATTGTTGAGCACAAGGTCGCCGAAGCCTACGAAGTGGCAGAACATACCCGCGTCAGGTATCTTTGGACGCCGTGGCGTCTCTATGAACTGAGCCGCAAAGAGTTGGAACACACCGTACCGGTCCCGAACTAAAGCCGGTTGCTGTACTTCCGCTTGTTCTTTCCGAACACGCTTTTCTTCTCTTCCTTGGGAGGCGGCGCGGGTTCCTCGTCGAGGCCCCAGCCGTCGTCGTCGCGGCTGCTCGCGGCGTGGGCGATGTCATAGACCGGCGGCGGTTGGACAATCTCCACCTTCACCCGTGGTGTATACGCCTCGAAGCCCTCGATCCGGTCGCTCTCGATCAGCTTGTTGATCGTCACCTCGATGTCGGTGAGCATGCCACTCTGCTCAGGCGTGACGAAGCTGATCGCCACGCCGTCGCGGCCGATCCGCCCCGTGCGACCGATGCGGTGCACATAGTTCTCAATGTCCGTCGGCAGGTCGTAGTTGATCACGTGGCTGATGCCCGACACGTCGATGCCGCGGCTCATGACATCGGTGGCGATCAGGCACTTGAGCCGGGCGTCGCGGAACGCCGCGGTGATCTTTTCGCGGTGCCCCTGCGGCAAGTCGCCGTGAATCACACTGACGCTCGGCAGCAGCTTGTGAAGTTGCTTGTAGAGCCGATCCGCCCATCGCTTCCGCTCGACGAAGATCAGCGTCTGCCGCGGCTGCTCACGCTCGAGCACGAGCTTCAATAGCTCAAATTTCTGGTCGTCGTCCACGGTGATGTAGGTCTGGCGGATCTTGTCGACGGTCAGCACACTCGGCGACAGATTCAGGTGGATCGGGTTCTTCATGTAGCGGCCGACCAGACGCTTGATCGTGTCGGGCACGGTGGCGCTCATGAGCAGCGTCTGACGCTGTTCGGGGCAACGGCGGAGGATCTTTTCGATGTCGGGGCGGAAGCCGATGTCGAGCATGCGGTCGGCTTCATCGAGCACGACATAGCGGACGGAATCGAGGCTCAGGTCACCGCGGCGGAGGAAGTCGATGATGCGTCCGGGCGTGCCGACCACGAGATCGCAGCCCCGTCTCAGCCCCTCCTGCTGCTTGCCCATGCGAGCCCCGCCGTAGACGGCCACAGTGCGGAAGCGTTTGCTGGGTGCGAGCCGCTCGGCTTCCTTCGCGACCTGGTTGGCGAGTTCGCGGGTCGGGCACATCACGAGGGCAATCGGGCCAGGCAGATTGTGCGGTCGCCAGCGCTGCAGGAACGGCACCAGAAACGCTGCGGTCTTGCCGGTGCCGGTCTGAGCCTGACCGATGATGTCCTTGCCGCGAAGGGCTTTTGGGATCACCGCCGCCTGCACCGGCGTGCATTTGGTGTACCCCGCCGTGTTGAGTGCATCCGCCAGCGGCCGCATCAGATTCAAGTCGGCGTAGTTCATCGCCACGTCGTCTTCGGCCTTATAGACGACCTCTGGCGGGATCTCGGTCGAGCGGGCCACCGGCGCGGACTCGCTCTCGTCCGGCTCGGGCCAGCCGAGATCGTCGTCGGCGGGGGTGTTCTCAGCAGCTTGCGGGGAAGTGTTCTCAGACTCCATAGTGCTGTTGTGATATGGGAATTGATCGGTTTTGTTAGCCGGACGCATCTGGCTCACAAAAAATGCAAGTCACGGCATATCGATGGTGTCGAGGATCTTCTTGCCATCGGCTTCGGCGGTTTTAAAGAACTTCGTCGCTGAGCCTTTGGCGGACTCCTTCGCGGGTTCCACGGCCGAGGAGAGCCAGAGCCCCAGACCCAGCAAACCGGCAACGGACGCCGCGAGCACGTAGCGGCTCCGGCGTTCAGGTGACGCCCGCCGCACTTCGCTCTTCGCGAGCGGTGGAAGCTCCCGCGGCATCTCGCGGTGGAAGAATCCGCGATACACTCGATCCAGTTGATCGTCGGTCATGGCAACTCACTCACTCCCTGGTCTGTCAGTTTCTCAGCCAGCCGCTGACGGGCCCGACTCAGTCGCATGTGAACCGCACTCGGAGCAATCTCCAGTACCCGGGCGATCTCCGCGGCGTCGTAGTCAAGAGCATACTTCAGCGTCAGCACGTCACGGTCGGGCGGAGTCAGTTCCGCAAGCACCGCCCGCACGGTGGCGTGCAGTTCGGCGGTCTCGAGCGACGCCCCGACATCGACTCCACGGCTGACGATGCCATTCAAACTCTCAGGCCCGGCGGTGCCGTGGCGACGGAAGGCACTCTTTGCCGTGTCCTCCGCGAGGTTGCGGGCGACCCGCAGCAGCCACGCCCGCGGGTTGTCAATCGCTTCGGTGGTCCGCCAGAGCCTCAGGAAAGTCTCCTGCATGATCTCGCCGGCGAGGTCGCCATCGAGGCGGCGTGCGTAGGCCACAGCCCAGACCTCGCGGCCATGGCGGCGGTACAGCTCGTCGAACTCGGCTTCCGCCCTCACAGTGACCACGCCCGTTACAAGGATGTGACGCAATAGAAGTGAAATGCTAACAGTTGCGTGGCAGTTTGACATTCACCCTGAGAAAAAACTGCCCTCGACAG
>JBGSSZ010000211.1:0-2132 GCA_041736785.1 Limnoglobus sp. | reverse complement strand
CCACGCCGGGCACGCGCATCTGGCCGATCACCCCATCACGCTCGACGTCGCCCGGCAGGCCCTCGACAAGCAGGAAGTCGATCGCGAAGGGCTCGACAAAAACGACCGCCGCTACTTGGAGACGCTGCTCGACGTCTTTGGCGGTGGGCCGACGGGAGTGGAGGCGATCGCCGCGACGATGAACATCTCCAGCGACACGCTGACGGATGAAATCGAGCCCTACCTGCTGCGGGAGCAGTATATCGTCCGCAGCCCCCGCGGCCGCGTGGCGACTGCGAAAGCCTATACCCTGCTGCAGCGTGTGCCGAAGCCGAAGGGCGATGCCGGCTCACTCTTCGAATAAAAAAACGTCGGGCCGACCAGCGGCCCGACGCATTTCTCAAGAACACAGTTCCGATCAAACCGTCAGGCCGAAGCGGGCACCGAACTCAGCGAAGTCGGTGCTGCCATCGATGGTGCCGTCGTTGTTGTAATCGAACAGCGACAGGAAGCTGGGATTGCCGGAGGAGAGCCCAAAGGTCCCGCCGAAGTTGGCAAAGTCGATGCCGCCATTGATGGTGCCGTCGCCATTGAAATCACCAAAGAGGCGGCGGATCTGCTGAGCCGGGATCGCGTCGCTGCTGGTGTAACCCGACGAGGCTGGGATTGCCAACTCCCAGCGACCGTCGCTGAGCGAGCCGAACTCGACGCCGGCGCTGGTGTCCTGACCGTTTGCATTCGCAAAGGTGAGCACCAGACTGGTTGCAGTGCCCTGGGCGACGTTGATCAGGCCGAAGGCGCCGGTGGCTCCGGTCTGGACAACCGTGCCGGGCGTGCCAATGCCGTTCGGGCTGACGACCTGCGTGAGGGTGATCGCTCCGAGCGAGGAGAACTGCGACGGATTCACATTGCCGGCGAAGTTCACGGTGATGCTGGTGATCCGCGAGCGCTGGCTGGCACCGTTGTTGACGGTGAAGGATGCCACGCTCGGCAACGCGACAACCTGCGGGATCAGGACGAGATCGTTGCCGTCGCCGCCCTGGTAGTCGGCAATGTAATCGGTGCCGTTGACATTGATCATGGTGCCGTCGGGAAGATTGCCGAACTCGCCGATGACGTTGTTCACAACTTGCAGCGGTGTGTTATTGAACGGTGTGTAGGTAGCGTTTGCTGTGAAGGTGGAACCGCTGACATCGATCGACATGGCATCGATCTGGTCGTAGCCGGTGCCGGGCATCGGACCATTGATGTCGATCAGCACTTCGGCGAACGGGGAGACGGTGATGGTGCTGCTGGAGGTCAACAGCCCGGCTCCACCCACGGTGCCGCCAGTGATGCGGCCATCGACGGTCGTGGTGTTGATCGTCCCGCTGCCACCGAGCGTCGTGCCGCCGATCACGGAGGTGGTGGCCTTGGTGAAGGAACCGTTCTGGATCAGCGTGCCGCCGAGGAGGGTCACGGTGCCGGAGAGTTCGCTGGTGCCGCCGAGCGTGAGAGTCCCGACGCCATCCTTGATGATGCTGAGGGAATGGTAGCCGAACGACGTGCTGCCGTTCTGCCCGCGGTCGCTGCCGCCGTCGTTGATGGTGCCGTTGAACACGCCATCGGTCGCTTGCGTGATAAAGAGCGTGGAGTCGGCATCGAGGCCGAGCGGGGCCGATCCGCTGGCGCCGGCCGTGCCTGTTCCGCCAAACGCGGTCAGCAGTGCACCGTTGCGAATGGTCGACGTCGTGTTGGGGGCACTGGTGTCGTTGATGGAGCCGATCGAGACCGTGTGACCGATCAGGAACAGTGCGGCACGATTGGTCGTGTTGGGATCATCGACGCTGTTGAACGTCACGCTGTTTGCGGCGGTCAGGGCGATGTCGTTGGTCAGTTCGAGGTCGGCGTTGGCGATCGAGACCCCGCCGGTGTAGGCGGAGTTGTCGCTGTTGAGCACGAAGTGCATGCTGTGCGGACCGAAGTTGCCCGACGATTCCGATTTGGAATTCAAACCAGTGAATTGAATCGGTGCGGTCCCGCTGAGGCCGCCGAGCCCGGTGTTGCTGCCGAGGCGGAGATCGCCCGAGTAGCGGCCGACGTCGTTGCGGTTACCCTTGCCGACGATGACTGCGGGCACGGTGCCGACGTCGATCGGCGCGCTGATGATGCTG
>JBGSSZ010000216.1:0-5046 GCA_041736785.1 Limnoglobus sp. | reverse complement strand
GTCGTGGACGTGGACGCGTTTTTCGACCGCCTTGTAGCCGAAGTCGTCGGTGGCACCGTGGGCGATTCCGCCTTTGACGCCGCCGCCGGCGAGGACGATGCTGAAGCCCCAGTTGTTGTGGTCACGGCCCATCGCCGGCTTGCCGCCGGCTATCTCGACGGCGGGCGTCCGGCCGAATTCTCCGCCCACGATCACGAGCGTCTCCTTCAGAAGATCGAGCCGTTTCAGGTCGGCGAGCAGGGCAGCCAGCGGGCCGTCGATCTGGTTTGCGAGGTTGCGGTGATTCACGCGGATGTTGTCATGGCTATCCCATGGCTGCACGTCGCCGTGGTAGCACTGCACGACGCGCACGCCGCGTTCGACGAGCCGCCGGGCCATCAGGAGTTGCCGGCCGTGGATGGTCTCGCCGTACTGTTCGCGGGTCGCCTTCGGTTCGCTGGCGACATCGAAGGCGTCCGTGGCCTCAGTCTGCATTCGGAAGGCAATCTCAAACGTGCGGATGCGGGCTTCGAGGGCAGCGTCCTCCGCTCGCGGCTGCTGATGTCTGCGATTCAATTCGTCGAGCAAAGCGAGTTGGCGTTTTTGATCGGCCTCGCTGACCGCGGGATTGTGAATGTGATCGATGAGTTCTTCGACCTTCTTCCGGCGCGTGTCGATGTGCGTGCCCTGATAGATGCCCGGCAGGAAGGCGCTGCGCCAGTTCGAGACATCCGCGACGGGCAGACCGGGGCAGAGCACCACGAAGCCCGGCAAGTTCTGGTTGCCGGTGCCAAGGCCGTAGTTGAGCCAGGCGCCGTAGCTCGGGCGGGAGAGCCGCTCGTCGCCGCAGTTCATCAGCCGCATCGACAGCTCGTGGCTCGGCGTGTTAGCGTGCATCGAACGGATGATGCAGAGGTCGTCGGCATGGGCGGCGGTCTTGGCAAAGATCTCGCTGATCTCGAGCCCGGACTGGCAGTACTTCTTGAACGCGAACGGCGAAGGAAGTGCGGCACCGGTGAGCCGTTCAGTGCCGATGTTGCCGGTAGGCAGGGGTTGGCCGTCGTACTTTTTCAGCAGCGGCTTGGGATCGAAGGTGTCGACCTGGCTGGGCCCGCCATTCAGATAGATGTGGATGACATGCTTTGCCTTCGCCGCAAAATGCGGAGTCTTCGCCGCGAGCGGGTTGACCTTGCGGCCCGTTTTCCCCGCACCCTCGTCAGCGCAGAGGACGCCGGTCAGGCCGAGCAACCCCAACCCCGTGCCGGTGCGGGCGAGCATATCACGGCGGGACATCGCAATCATTCATCCCCTCCATCAATCGACGAACAGAAACTCATTGGTGATCAGCAGCACCTGGGCCAACTGGCCCCACGGGCTGAGTTTCCCGTTTGGGTCGAGACCGTTGACGAACTTGAGTGCCGATGCAATTTCACCCTCCTGCGGCTCTCGCGACAACGCGAGCCGATAGAGCGCGCGGACCTTGGCGGCGGGATCGAGCGCGGCATCCACGTCCGACCGAGTGGCGAGGGCTTTCGCCTGTTCGATCACGAACGGTGAATTCAACGCAAACAACGCCTGCTGCGGCACGGTTGTGGTCGGGCGGCGCTCGACGGATTGATCCGGGTTGGCGAAATCGAACGATCGGAACACGCCAGGCAAGCTCTGGCGGTCGACGAGGCCGTACACCGTTCGACGGCGGTTCGTCGGGTTGTTGGCGATCTCGGTCGAGCGGCCATAGAGTGTGTAGTCGATCCGACCGGACGCCGCCAGCAGACTGTCGCGCATCGCCTCGAAATCGAGCCGCCGCCGGTTCGCCCGCCAGAGATAACGATTTTCGGTATCCTTCTCGCGACCTGCGGTCGAGTCCCGCGACGATTGGCGGTACGTCTCCGAAAGGACGATGCGCCGGTGCAGCTTCTTGAGTGACCATCCATCCGCTTTCAACGACCCCGCCAGGAAATCAAGAAGTTCGAGTTGCAGTGGTCGCACGGTGCGGAGGCCGAAATCGCTCGGTGTGTCCACGAGCGGCTCGCCAAAGTGATGCATCCAGATGCGGTTGGTCAGGACGCGGGCTGTGAGCGGATTGCGGTCGTCCACGATGGCGTTCGCGAGGTCGAGCCGCCCGCTGCCGTTGGGGAACGGTTTCCGATCGGGCCCGGCAATGACGCCGATGAACTGCCGCGGGACGGCTGCGCCGCGATTCGACGGATTGCCACGGATGAACACTTGCGGATCACGGCGGTCCGGTAGGTCGGCAAGGGCCATCGCCCGTGCCGGGGCTGCTGCTTCCTTCACCGCCAGCTTGTCAAGCTTCTGAAGCTTCCCGCCGAACGCATCGGCTTCGCCACGCGACATGAAGTGCTGCGTCTGATTTTTTGGGAAGTAGCCGGGTCCGTCTGGCCCCTCAAAGAGCGACAGAAGTTCCAGTTCCGCGGCATTCATGGGCGCAGGCGGAAGCACCTTCGCACGGTCGTGCAGTGATTTCAGCAATGCACCGTAGGCTTTGGCGACGTCGGCCTTGCTGTTCAGCGGCTTGGCGTGAAGAGCATCGAAGACCAGCGGATTGAGCGATGCCCGCGGCAGTGACTTCAGAATTTCGCGAGCGCGGGCCGCGAACTGTTCGTCAGGCACGGCGAGCAATACCTTCCACGGCCCGAACACCGGATGCCCCGGCTTCGCCTCTTTTGCCAGGTGCTGCCGCCAGCGGCCCACGAGCGGCGGCCGCAATTCATCGGGCGCGAAGGAGAAGAAAAAAATCGCCGTCTCGACCGGGTCCGGTTTGGTCGTCGCAATTCGGACCAGATAATCTTCGACGCGCGAGCGGTAGACCTCCAGAAGGAACGCGTACTGCTGGTCCTGCATTTTCCGGATGCCGGCAATCGCCTCGGCGTATTTCTTTTCGTACTCGGCCGGCCCTTTCGCCGCCGGGTCGAGCAGTGGCAGTACGAGCGGCACTTCGCAGGCGGCGAAGACGCCGTACAGCGAGTAGTAGTCCGCCGTCGGCACCGGGTCGAACTTGTGGTTGTGGCAGCGGGCGCAGGACACCGTCAGGCCGAGCAGCCCGCGAGTCACCACATCGATGCGGTCGTCGATCACGTCGTGGACATTGTTGTCGAAGCCCCGGCCGAGCGTGAGGAACCCCATCGCAGCAAGTCGCCATGACTGCGCATTCGTCCGCACCTGATCCGCGGCGAGCTGATCGCGGACGAACTGGTCGAAGGGCACGTCGTCGTTGAAGGCCCGGATCACGTAGTCCCGGTAGGTGTAGGCGAATGGGCGCAGACGGTCCTCGCCGTACTGCAGCACGCCGTCTTTCGTGTCCGAATAGCGGGCCACATCGAGCCAGTGTCGACCCCAGCGTTCGCCGTATCGCGGTGACGCGAGTAGCCGATCGACCGCTTTTGAATAAGCCTCCGGCGAGGCATCGGCCTCGAACGCCCGCAATTCGTCCCACGTCGGCGACAGACCGATGAGATCGTAGTAGACGCGCCGCAGCAGAGTGCGCTTGTCCGCCGCGGGAGAATGATCCAGTCCAGTCGCGGCGAGTTTCTTCCGGACAATGGCATCGATGGACACATCCAGGTCGGGCCGGGGAATCGGTTGAAACGCCCAGTGCGACCTCGCCACCGCCGCCAGGTCCACACCGGTCTTTGCCGGAGACTCGGGAACTGCCGCACCGCGCGTGATCCACTCCTCGATGTCAGCGATCGCCTGGACAGGCAACTTACCGCTCGGCGGCATACTCTCGACCGAGTCCTCGTGCTTGATCGCCTTCAACAGCAGACTCTCCGCCGGCTTGCTCGGGGTCAGCACCCGACCCGAGTCACCGCCTTTGACGATGCCTGCGCGAGTGTCCAGCCGCAGTCCGCCCTTCATCGATTCACTCGCGGTGGAATGACAGCGGTAGCAATGCTCGGCGAATACGGGGCGGACTCTCGTCTCGAAAAACTCGGCGTCCGCCGCATCGCTGGCAACGGCTCGCAGCGAAAAAAGGCCCAGCAGCAGAAGGGCGTTGCGCACGGCACGGTTCCTAATTTGCGATTGAATTGATGCTCACGTGGTGGGACTTCCACATTATCCAGAAAGTTGTGCAAATGCAAAGAGAATCTTCATCGGCATGATCCACCGCCCGGAAACCTGCAGGTGTCCATGCCTACTTAGTTGTTGACGATCAGACAGCACTTCGGGTCCGTTAGCTCGCCCGGGGATGGCAATTCGGATTCTCCTCGCGACGGCGGCTACCCCGTGTCACTCGAGCTTGTTAGCGAAGGCGACATGACCGACCCTCGTTGCACTGCAGGCTTTTGGACACCCCCCGTTGGCGCGAACACCTCCAGGCCACGCCAGTGAGCGGCTAGATGTGGTAGAGGGCTCGTGCATATTCTCTCCCAGGTTTTCGCTCGACATGTTCTGTGCGAGTCTCTGAACGCGGCTTTTTTGCCGTTCACCCACTGTCAGTGACATGCAGGATGTTGATCTGAGCGTCGGCACTTTTGTGTCCAAGCAATACGTTGTCATCACGCTCTCGATGGTGTTGAAACCATGTCCGCCGCCAACAACGACATCCCGCACTCTCAGATCGAGCCGCATCACCACAGCCAGACCACTCCGCAACTTCCCGGCTCCGGTGGCAAGATTCTGCCGCCCTTCACCATGATTTCTGATGCTCCGGAGCCCAGCCACTTCGGTCGCTACAAGGTCCTCCGCACACTCGGCAGCGGCGGGTTCGGCGTCGTCTACCTCGGATTCGACGAAACCCTCGACCGCACCGTCGCTATCAAAGTTCCCCGCCGTGAACGCGTCAGCAAGCCCGAGCAGATCGAAGCCTATCTCGGTGAAGCCCGCGTTGTCGCCAACCTCGAGCACCCCGCAATCGTTCACGTCTACGACTGCGGCACCACGGCCGACGCCCGCTGCTACGTGGTCAGCCAGTACATCGACGGCGGCGACCTCGGCGACTGGCTGAAGGCGAACCGGGCCAGTTTCCCGTGGGCCGCGGAGATCACGATCCGCATCGCTGAGGGGCTGCATCACGCCCACAAGAGCCGGATCGTGCACCGCGACGTG
>JBGSSZ010000092.1:0-2445 GCA_041736785.1 Limnoglobus sp. | reverse complement strand
CGCCGCTGACAAACTGGGCGAGGCGGGACAGCGACCACCACAGACCAACGGCGAACCCGGCGGCAATGACGGTCTCAGCAGCACGCCACTCACCGCCTCTGATCTGCCACCCGATCTCAAGCAATATGCCGGCAAAGCGTGGGGCGAGCTTCCGGGCGAGGTCAAAACCCGCATCATTCAGGACCTGCAGGCGAAATATGGCGAAGACTATGCCCGCGTGATCAAGCTCTACTTCGAGCAGCTTGCGGAGAAGAAATAATGCGGACTGCGATTGCGATGATGCTGCTGACGGGGATGGCCGTCGATGCCAAGCCGCACCGCGAGCCGATCGATGACGCCATCGACCGCGGCCTGCTCTATTTGCGACGCACGCAGAACCCGACCACGGGAAGCTGGCATGGTGCCAGCCCCGACGGCGGTGCGGTGCGGTTTCAGGACCGCGACGCGGATGCAGCCGTCACCGCGCTGGCAGTGATGGCGTTCCTGTCCGCGGGCCATGTGCCGGGTGAAGGTCGCCACGGAGCCGCGGTCGAGAAAGGCATCCGGTTCGTGCTCAGTGCCCAACAGAAGAACGGTCTCATCGGCACCCCCGGAGTCGGCCTCACGGAGATGTACCACCATGGCATCTGCACCCTGATGCTCGCCGAAGCCGCCGGCATGACCTCGGGCTCACTGGCCGAAGAACTGCGGCTCAAACTCGAAAAAGCGGTGGCCCTCATTTTGAAAGCTCAGCGTATCGCGCTGGTGCAGTCTCCCGACCACGGCGGCTGGCGCTATCAGGTTCGCGGCATCGACGCCGACCTCAGCGTGACGGGCTGGCAACTCATGGCCCTGCGCGCCGCGAAAAACCTCGGCTGCGACGTGCCTGCCGAACGCATCCACGACGCCGTCGAATACGTGCAACGCTGCCACGACCGCACCAGTGGTGGCTACCGCTATACCACCAGGGGCCGCGTCACTGTCGCCTGCACCGGCACCGGAATCCTCGCACTTGAACTCGCCGGCAAGGAGCACCACAAAAGTGCCGAAGTCCTCGCCGCGGGTAAATACCTCATCCAACACGATCCCAACCCGCGGCAGGTGCACTTCTTCTACGGCACCTATTACTCCGCCCAAGGCATGTTTCAGCTCGGCGACAGCTACTGGAAGCAGTACCGCGTCAATTTGCACAATCTGCTCTTGAAGGTCAATCCGCCGCGAAATGATGGTGCCTGGTACGCCGGGAGCCAGAGTGCAACTGATGATCACCTCTGGGGACCGAACTACTGCACCAGTATGGCAATCTTGGCACTGACTGTGGAGTATCGTTATCTGCCGATTTATCAGCGACTGGAAGAACCCGCGGAGCGTGTGCCTTAGAGGCGCTTGATGCTGCTGGCTTTGGGGCGGTCTTTGTCGGAATTGATGCCTTTCTCGGAGCGGGTCGTGCACCCGGCCGTGAGGAGAATGGCGAAGAGAAGTGCGATGCGAAGTGTCATGGTGCTGCTCCCAAACGAGACTGGATCGACCGGAGCCCGGCCGATCCAGTTCGTGGACGAACCCGAAATTACTTGGGTGCGCCTGCGCTGGCCGGTCCACTACCCGAGCCGGCGGGAGTCTTAGCCGCGCTGGTGGCGCCGCCGCAACCGATGCTGCTGGCGACGATGCTGGCCACAACGGCGAGAGCGAAAAGCTTCTTCATCTGAAACTCCAAAAATGTGGGACAACGCCCACGGGAACCGGAGAGGCCGATTTCGCCGGCGACGATCGCACTGATCGCCCGACCCGGCAGTTTTGCACTTCGTGAATTCTTACACGAAGCCCCGGTCAACGGCAATTGCCGACCGGGCAGAATACTTCTCCACTACACCCGACACCAAACCCCGCCAATTATTCCCGAGAAAATTCTTTTCTCTCAACTGCGAACTCCTAATCGAGCCTGCATCAGCACTTGGACATGCGAGCTCATGGCATTTTTCCCCCTGTGGGGAATATTTTCGCGGTTCCGGGCTCTCTTTCCTTGCGGGGTGTTCCATGAGCGGCGTGAGCGTTCGAGAATTGATCGACGCTCATTATGAATCGCTCTACCGCTACGCCTGCCTTCTGAGCGGTTCGGCCCACGTCGCTGAGGACATCACTCAGGAGACGTTCCGCAAGGCGATTGCCCGGCTCGATCAGCTCCGCGAGCCCGACCGGGCTCGGGCGTGGCTCTTCCGCATCCTGCGCAATGCTTACTTGCACCGCATGCGGGACGAGAAGCGCGAGCGACTGGTGCCGCTGGACGCGGTCGGCGAGCTCGCCGAGCGGAATGGTGTGCCGGCGGTCGCCGTCGATTCCGCGGTGCTCCAGGCCGCACTCGACGAGCTCGACGAGACCTTCCGCACGCCTTTGATCTTGTACTACTTCGAGGATTTCAGTTATCGCGATATCGCCGAGCAAATGGATCTTCCCATCGGCACGGTGATG
>JBGSSZ010000061.1:0-2471 GCA_041736785.1 Limnoglobus sp. | reverse complement strand
CACGCCTCGCGAGCCAGTCGGCCAGGGGGGTCAGGTATGCCGGCCATTCGTCGCCCCCGGCGTCGGTCACGATGACGTGGCTGAGCACCCGGTGCAGCTCGCAGCACAGGCCGCCGATGAACGTCGCCTGGCGCCAGCGCGGCTCAAGCTGTCGGCGCGCCGAGATCGTCGAGCGGCCGGAAAAGATGTGTGCGTCCGTGCCTTGCAGGCTGAAGAAGGCGACCTCGAACCCCAGCCTCAGCAACCCGCCGGGTGCGCTGAAGTAGTTGTCGGCGGTGGCGGGCAGCAGGTGCACGTAGGAGGCGTAGCGGTGTAGCAAGGGCTGAACGTCGCTGTCGAAACTGCCGCGGTCGATGCCAAAGCACAGGCGGATTCGCGCGATGAGGTCCTCAGCCGACGCGAGCAGTTCGGCGACCGGCAGGGCGGCGAAGCCGGGGTCGGCGGCAGGGTAGGAGTTGGCTTGGGCCAAAGGGTTCTGCATTGACGAAGCGGATTGACAGCTGCCGAATTCTTCGAGGTTAGGCCGGTCGTGTCCGCCCGAAAGGCGGTGTCTCATTGGGGGGGTTTCGGTCTTGCCGACTTCTAGGCGCATCAATCGATGTCTGCGCATCTGCCCGTCCAGTGCTAGCCGCCGGTGCTTGCTTCTTGGACAGATTCGGCAAGAATCGGCCCGCGGCTGCGGCACTCTTGGTGGTCTAGCTTCGGCATGACCGCATGCGCGTGCCTATGGGGGCAGCGTGCATACGATCCCGCGTCGCAGAAACCTCTGCGAGCATGTCCGCTCGGTCACGAGAATTTGGTCGCGCAGGAGAACGAAGTGAGTCGAGGCGATTTCGCATCCGAGGTACGGCCGCTACTAGACGAGCTCGAGGACGATCCGGATCGAGACCCTGTGTCGGCTGCCGAAGCGACAACGACCTTTCCAATCGACTTGGACTTGGATCAGCTCGAGGGACAGTTGCTCCCGCTGGAAGATCTTGGCGAGTTCGTCGATCGAGACGTCATCTCGAATCGTGAACTCGACAGCGGCGACGTTGATGCAGCCGAGGATGCCTTCCCGCTTGGCGGCATCGACGTACTTGCCTTCTACAAATCGTTTCGGCACGTGGACCGCCGCCCGTTTCCGGGGCATTGGGGCGCGTTTCTGTTTGACGTCGGCATCGATGCCCTGACGCGCAAGCTGGCAGCAGTCGGACTGGGCTCGTCCGTTGGCGAAGTCCGGCAGTTGGCCGCGGACGTTCTTCTCATGCATGAGCGCTATCACTTCTGGATTGATGCATGGACCCTGAACCAGGAAGTCCTTCCACTTGGTAGTTGGAAGAAGCGATACGTCTACTACCGGAGCGAGGCGCGTAAGACTGCCCTCACGGATGCCGACATCGAGGAGTCGTTGGCCAACCACTATGTCTTCACTAGACTGCGGGGACGCAAGCTGTCGGGTGGCAAGGTGGTCAGGTCGGCACTGAGGAGGGTGTTGGAGATGTCGCCCGTCCCGTACTCAAACTTCGAGTTCGACGCGGACAAACGAATCGAGATGGAGAGCTACCTTGCCGTCGGCGCAGCCAATGGTGTGTTGCCTGTCGTTGCGGCAGTAGCCGGCCGGCTGCAGCCGTGGGGAATGATGGGGGGTTGTCTTCAGCAACCTAATCCCATGCATCCGGCGGTCGGCAGCCACCGATGCCCGGCGCATCTGGTGAGCCGCGTACGCTACTCCAGCTTATTCGCTCCGTTCAGGGGGCCCAAGCTTGACGAGTTCAAGTCGTTCATCGTCAAGTATCTGGACGGCGAGGAGCTTTCTCGAACAGATCACGCGTACTACCGAATCGACAACGGCGAGAAGGTGAAGATTCCCAACGCCCACGTCAAGGAGGCGATGCCGCACGAATTGAAGGGTACCCTCCGCAAAGCGGGCATGACGCCTAAAGAATTTGTGCAAGAACGAATTCGGACGGACTTCTGGACGAAGCAATGTCCTCGAAGTCCGTTCAAACCGCCGCTCGAAGGGAGGTGACGGCGGACGTTCCGACGTGTCAGAAATCTACCAGCACGTCGGTCCGCCAGAACGCTGACACCCTCGGATCCGAAGAGCGCGACGAGGCCGTCTGTCCTCGCCAGTTGGATCAAGGGACGCGCGCGGCGCCGGATGGCGCTTGGGTACTCGTCAACTCGTGGACTGTGTTGATGGTTTGTCTTCCGGGACGGACCGAAGCAGGGCCAGCATGCCCAGTTGCATTGACGTCGGCGCGGCCAAAGCTCGTGTCGGAAACGACGACTGCACGCGCGGGTCGGTCCCATAGCGCTGCACGAGCTTGCAGAACGGGCACTCATCGTTCGACATCGCGACCGAGCCGAAGGCGGCGAGGAATTCGCTGTGACAGGCCGGGCAGACGACGAGCGAAAAGCTCCTCGACTCCGTGAGCCACAGGCCGTCGGTGTGGGCCGCCAGGTCGAACGCGCGGTCGAAGCTGATG
>JBGSSZ010000055.1:0-7371 GCA_041736785.1 Limnoglobus sp. | reverse complement strand
GCGATGCTGCCGCGACCGGTGGTGTCGAACCCGTAGACCGGGCCGCCCGCGCCGTCGCCGCGACTGGTGAAGACCGTGCAGCCATCGGGTGCAAAGCAGACAAACTTCGGAGCCGAGCAACCCGTGGCGATCGACAGCAGTGTCTCCCCGCTAGCGGTGTCCCACACGCCGAGCTTGCCATCGACATACACCGCAGCGAAGAGACGATTGTCGAGCGAGAACGCTGTGGACGTCGGGCGATGATCGGGTAGCCAGAGTGCTCCGTCCAGTTCCAGGTCGACCCGATACGCCGTGGCCAGGATGGCATCGCTGACCACCTCGCGAAACTCAAACGCGCGTCGAGTTGCATTTGTCATTTCGAGGGAGCACTCGACGACGCGGAGTTCGCCGTCGGGGCTAAGCTTGCCGATCGCTTCACCCATCGGCACCTTGCCGACCTTCGTCGCTTTGCGTGTGCCGAGGTCCACATGCTCGATCTGATCGTTGAAGGTCCCGCCGGTCATGTTCGGCCCGGTGCGGATCGACGTCAGGCCATGGCCATCGGGCGAAAACGCATGCGGCACGCCCACGGCTGTCTGCAGCACGGCTCCATTCGCCGTGTCAAAAATGGGATTCTTCCAGCCGCTCTTCTCTTCGATCACGGCCCGATCGCCGCGACGGTTTACCTTCAAGGACAGCGGCAGCACGGCCACTTCGCTGGTCCATTTTGGCGCACCGCTGGCGAGGTCGTAGAGCATGGGCTTGGGTGTGAGAGCCGCGAGCAAGCCGTGCGCGGTGAAAGCAATTTCCGGTGCGAAACTGTCGCTCACCGGCTTCTGCCAGTGCAGCTTGCCGCTGGCGGTGTCCCAGAGCCGGATCGGGCCCGCTGCACCAGTCGCTTCATTCACGGTCGCCACGCTCTTGCCATCCTGTGAAAACGCCACGCGGATGCGGCCCGGCACCGGTTTCGCCGACGCAATCAGATTCTTCGCATTGAACGGATTCGGGTAGAGCACGCTGCCCGGATTGGGATATTGGGCTGGCAGCTTCGAGCGGAACTCTCCGCGGCTTGTGTCCCAGAGCAGCACATTCGAGAGCCCGTAGCTCGTTGTCGCCGCCTGCGCGCCGTCGCTCGAAAACACGACCTCCCACACCGGCCCCGTGTGCCCTTCAAACCCCCGCGGTGCCTGGCCCGTGCTCAGATCCCAGACCATCGCTCGCCGACCGTAGCAGACTGCGGCGTAGCGGCTGTTGGGCGAAAACACGACCTGCCCCGGATAGTTCCAGCCCGGCTCGACACTGAAGACGAGTTTCCCCGTCGCCGTGTTCCAGCCGCGGAGGTAGGCCCCGTCCCCGGCGAGCAGCGTCTTGCCATCGGGCGTGAACCGCAGCCGATTGGGAAACTCCGCGAACCAGTCGCAAGCGTCGCAGGTGGCCACGACTTCGCGCGTCTTCATCGAGGAGATCGCAATCGGCAGCGCGAATTTGCGGCCGCCGTCGTCTTCCAAATACGACGACGTCGCCACGAACGCGCCATCAGGCGAGATCGCCACCGAGGAAAATCGCTGCTTTGGCGCCAGCGGCGGCGACCAGACTGGCCCCGTCGTCGTATGGATCAGCACCTGCCCGTCGCGGTCGGCAAAGGCGAAGGCCCGACCGTCGTGCGGTGCCGAGAACCGCCGCAGGTTGTCGAGGCCGGGAAACTCCATGAGGGTCTCGCCATCGAGAGTGCAGATGATTCGCACCCCGCCGGAGGTTTCCATCGCTGCGTGCTCGCCCGATTCGCTGAAGGTGGCTGCCGTGGGCCGTGATTCGATCGGCAGCAATTTCAGCGAATGGGACTGCGTATCCCAGCGGACGACGTTGTACTTTTCCTCGAGGACGTAGGAGAAGCAGATGCTGCGGCCATCGTTGGCCATGCTGAGCCGCGTGGCATGAGTGAGGCCAGTGACGGTCTGAGTCAAACCCGGCTTCCCGGTCGCGAGATACCACGATCGCGTCCCCTCCGGCTCGATGAGCAGAATCCGCTCGCTGTCTGGCGAAAACGCCACGCCAAGCGCAGTCTCCGTCGCCAGCAAGGCCGACGTGCCCAACACCACGCTCGGCTGCACCGACGGTTCCGCACCCGGCAGCGACGCGGCCGTCAGGATCAGCAACACGGAAGCAAGGACAGTCGGCTGAGGACGGCTCATGGAAATCTTCCTCTGCGTGCAGCGTTCTCTGCGTTAATATAGCTGTTCAACTTTATCACGGACTGCCCATGACCAGACTCTTTTCCGCTTCGGTCGCGATCGCAGTGGTCCTCGGCGTGGTGCTGGCTGCGGAGCCGCCGAAGTTTCCGGAACCCTACGACAGTGAGAAGAGTCTGCTGAAGCCGCAGAGTGCCGAAGACGCTGCTCGCGGGTTCAAGGTGCCGCCGGGGTTCCGCGTCGAGGTCTTCGCCAGCGAGCCCGATGTCCGCAACCCCATCGCCTGCTGCTGGGACACAAAGGGCCGCTTCTGGGTTGCCGAAAACTACACCTACGCCGAGAGCCAGAAAAAATTCGATCTCTCACTACGCGACCGTGTGATCATTTTCCACGACAAAGACGGCGACGGGAAGCCCGACGAACGCAAAGTTTTCATCGACACCGTGCAGCGGCTCACCAGCGTGGAAGTCGGCCTCGGCGGCGTCTGGCTGATGTGCCCGCCGCAGCTCCTCTTCGTGCCCGACCGCAATGGTGACGACATCCCCGACGGCCCGCCTGAGGTAGTACTTGAAGGCTTCGACGTGCCGGCACAGAACTACCACAACTTCGCCAACGGCCTGAAGTGGGGTCCCGATGGCTGGCTCTACGGTCGCTGCGGTGCGAGTGCTCCCGGCGAGGTCCGCAGACCCGATCAGGGACCGCAGGACGCCGTGCCCCTCCGCGGCGGGATCTGGCGCTACCACCCCCACCGCAAAGTCTTCGAGGCCCTCTGCCACGGTACAACCAACCCCTGGGGGCACGACTGGGATGCTTACGGAGAACTCTTCTTCATCAACACCGTCGGCGGTCATCTCTGGCACATGATCCCCGGCGCCCACTACAGCCGCTCGCACACCATCGACCCCAACCCGCTCGTCTACGAGCCGATGGAGATGATCGCCGACCATTGGCACTTCGACACTGGCAAAGGCTGGAGCGACAGTCGCAAGGTGGACCCGACCGTGGACAAGCTCGGCGGCGGCCAGGCCCACGTCGGCTGCCTCATCTACAACGGCGACCAGTGGCCCAAGGAGTACCGCGGCAAGCTGCTCACGCTCAACCAGCACGGCCGCCGCATTAACGTGGAGCGCATCGAACGCAAAGGCTCGGGGTATGTCGGCAAGCACGAGCCCGACATGTTCTTCGCCAGCGACCCGTTCTTCCGGGGTATTGAGCTCAGCCAGGGCCCGGACGGCAGTGTGTATGTGCTGGACTGGTCCGACACCGGTGAATGCCACGAACATAATGGGGTTCATCGATCGAGCGGGCGGATTTATCGGATCATCTACGGAAATCCTAATCCCTGGACAATGCCCGATCTTACGAAAGCCACAGTGGCAGAACTGGCACTGCTTCAATCCAGAGATAATGAATGGTATATCCGGCAATCGCGTCGCGAACTAATCAATCGATCTGCCGGCAAATTCGATCCTGGCAAGATTGCAACTAATGCCCTTGTAAAAATGCTGGATACGGACAATCAACGAGCCAGAAATAATGCTCTCCAACTCTTGTCCTACTATGGCTTATTCTATTTCTATGGTGGTGAAAAAGGCGATTATCTTCTGAGGGATAACGATGAGCATATACGTCGCATCATCGTGCGAGGCAAGCGGTGGGGCTTACAAGACACTGTTACCGGCGACGATAAGGGCAATACTACGAAGATCGACGATCAGACCAAGAGATTCTATTATGTTGGGGATTTGTTCGCACTTGAGAAGACAGCGAAAGATCAAACTTCAAGCAGAATCAGGCTCGAACTCGCTTCGACGTTGCAGGCTCTGCCGATTGAGCATCGGATCGATCTTGGAACGCTTTTAGCCAGTTACTCAGCAGATGCTGACGATGCAAATATCCCACATATGATTTGGTATGGCCTAATCCCAATAGCTATTCAGACCCCCGAATTGTTGATTGATGTTGCTGCTACTGCGAAGATTCCACACATTCGCAAATGGACCGCACGGCGATTTGCAGAAGTCGTCGCAGAGAAACCAGACTGCATCAATGCATTGCTTTTGAAAACTAGCGGCAAGGATGAATTGGTCCGCCGTGATGTGATTCAGGGGATGACTGAAGGCCTCGCTGGCATCCGCAAAGCAACGCCGCCGGGGGCTTGGAAGACGTATCCCAAGACGTTCGCTGACAAGAAACTCAACGACCAGGTGCTGGCTATCGATGTGGTCTTCGGCGACGGGCGGGCTCTCGACGAAGTGAAGAAACTCGCCTTCGACGGCAAAGCCGCCATCGAGACTCGCAAAGCGGCACTACGGTCGCTGATCGATGCGAACCTGCCCGATTTGCGCGAGGTGTGCGAGAAACTGCTCAAGGTGCGGTTCCTCAATGTGGTCGCGCTGAAGGGGCTAGCCAAGTTCGACGACGCCGGGCCGATGATCATACAGCATTGGAATGCATTCCATCCCAGCGAGCGACCGCTGGTGATCGATGCCTTGGCGTCGCGGCCAAGCTTCGCCGCGTCCCTGCTGGAGGAGATTGGCAAGGGCCGCATTCCGCGTGCGGACCTGAGTGCCGGGCAGGCCCGCACCATCCGCGGCTTCGGCACGCCGGGGTTGACCGCGAAACTCGCCGAGGTCTGGGGCGAGTATCGCGAGAGCCCCAAGGACAAAGCCGATCTGATCGCCAAGCTGAAGGGTGACCTGACTGCGGATGCCCTCAGGAGTGCCGACGCCAGCGCTGGGCGAGCGATCTTTGCCAAGACCTGTGCGAGTTGCCACAAGCTCTACGGCGAGGGGCAGAACGTCGGACCTGACCTGACAGGTGCCGGCCGCAAAGACATGGATTATCTGCTGTCAAATATCATCGACCCGAGCGCTGTGGTGACCAAGGATTTTCAGATGACCAGATTCACGCTCAAAGACGGCCGCGTGCTGAATGGCATCGTGACCGCGACGGCTCCGAAGACGGCGACGATCCAGATGGAGAAGGAGAAACTGACCGTGGCCGCGGATGACATCGAAAGCCGCACTCAGTCGGTGCTATCACTGATGCCGGATGGTTTATTGCAGACACTGTCGCCAGCTGAGATTCGGGATTTGTTTGCTTATTTGCAGAGCACGCAGCAGGTGCCGCTCAAATAGCTAGATCGCTTCGGGGCCGCGTTCGCCGGTGCGGATGCGGATGCAATCTTCGAGCGGGAGAATGAAGATCTTGCCGTCGCCGACGCGGCCGTCCGCGGAGGTGCGGGCCGCCTGCATAATCGCATGCACCGTTGGTTCTACAAAATCCTCATTCACCGCAATCTGCAATTGCACTTTCCGCATCATATTCAAGGTCAGCTCGTGGCCGCGATAAATCTCAGATTGCCCTTTCTGGCGACCGAAGCCCTGCACATCCACAATCGTCAGACGGTAGACCTCCACTTTGTTGAGGGCCTCTTTCACGGCGTCGAGCTTTTCGGGCTTGATGATGGCGATGATCATTTTCATGCGAGCACCAGGCCTTGCGCGTGGTATTCCGGGCCGACGGCGAAATTTCGATAGCGCAGACTGTAATGATCGTCGAACCACGGTTCGAGATGCCTGCCGATATCAGTATCATATCCCGGCTGAGCAGCGTGAGTCGGCCCGAAGCGGATCCGGCGAATCTCGCCTTGCTCGACGATCATTTCTCCGGCCTTGAAGACATAGCGTGGCAGTTCGAACATTGCCTGCCGATCCGCGTTGGTCGTGTAGACCGTGATGTCGGCGTCCGCACCTGGGGCGAAGTGTCCTTTCCGCTGCAAACCCAACATTATCGCCGGGGCCGCCCGGGTGATAATCGCAATCTCATTGAGCGTGTACTCGCGGTCGAGGTCCATCAGCGAGCAGCGCTCGCGCACGAGCGCGGGAAGTCGCTTGATGGCCTCACGGCGACGGTCGCGGCTCATCAATAATGCAATGATTTCGGGATACGCCATGAAGGAGCCGCCATTCGGATGATCGGTGCTCATGGCGATCTGCCAGGGGTTCTTCACCAGCAAGTACCATTCGAGGCCGATGGCCCATTGCAAAGCGTGCACAAACGATTTATCGCGATAGGTAATGGGCACGATCCCGCAGCCGGCTTCGCATTCGGTGTCGCTATTGAACCATTTGCGTCCGGTGACCTTGTGCAGATAATATCCGAGTGGGCCGTCGCCGGTCATGGAGGTCGTCTCTCCGAACATCACCTGCCCGACATCGACGGTGATATTGGGATGGGCATTCACATAATCCGCGAGTGCGGGGACTTGGCTGCAAAATGAATTATGATCGTCCGGTCCGCCACCGTAGCTGTGAAATTGAATATGTGTAAAGTGCCCACGGCTGCCCTCGACAGCGATCATGGTGTCGAGCGTGGTCCGCCAATTGCCGGGCATGCCGAGTTGATTGCAATGGATGTGCGCTGCATGTGGTAACTTGAGCGCGTCCGCGGTACGGGCGATCGCCTGCACAATGGCACGCGGCGTGATGTCAAAGCCCGGCACGACTTCATCGAGCGTGGCCGTGTGATTGTGGCCTTGCTTCCACATCTCGACCCCGCCGGGGTTCACGATTTTGAGTGCATAGCCGCGCGTGGCGTGCAGCAGCCAGCCGCAGAAATCGCGCAAACGAGCGTCTTCGCCCGCGGCGATCTGCTGCATGGCATAGTGATTGTTGCCCACGAGCACGAAGAAGCCTTTGTCGATCACGGGCGTGTCGTGGAATTCCTCGTGCGTGTGCCGGGCACCCAGAGGCGGAATCGCGGCGTCGAAGACCGTGGTGTAGCCGAGCCCGGCGTAGAGATAGCCGGTGACAAATGTGCTCGGCGTGCTGCCGCCCGTGCCGCTGCGGAGGAGTTCACTGCGACGATGTTCACGACCGCGGCGATCTTCGGGGCGAAGCATCCGCGCCGCGTTCACCTTCGGCCCGGCGATATGCGCGTGCATATCGATCCCGCCGGGCATCACCACCAGCCCGCTGAGATCGTACTCGCGGTCGGGGCTGTCCTGCGGAGCATCAACGATCACGCCATCGCGAATCCAAAGATCACCGACGACGCCATCGATGCCGTTGAGCGGATCGTGGATGATACCATTGGAAAGTCGGATCAGTGGCATGACTTAAAATGTCATTGTAGCACCGAGGCCTTGAACTGCACGTCATACGGCTTTAATTCAATCACTTGCCAATTTGTCCGCGCG
>JBGSSZ010000044.1:0-2254 GCA_041736785.1 Limnoglobus sp. | reverse complement strand
GACCGCGGCCCCGCTGGCCAGGATCACGCTGCGGAGCGTGACGTTCCCGCCGAGCGCCGCGAAGAGCCGTTGCGGGAGACCGTTGGAAGTGGTGATGGTGACGGGCGAGGCGACCGTGCTCCCATCAAGCAGAACGACCGGGTTGGCCCCGCTGTTCATTGGAAACGCCGTCGGCCCGGTGTTCGCGCTCATGCCCGGATCGGAGAATTGGGCGAAGATTGTTTGCCCGGAGAGCGCCGTGGCGAAGACGATTCGCTTATCGTTCTCATCCGGCACGTTGAACATGAGAGCCTGACGGAGCGTCTGAGCGGTGTAGTCTTCCCCAACTTGGGTAATCCCGGTCATGTCCGTCGGATTCGAATCCGCAGCAGTCAGCACCGTAATCGTGGCCGGAACTTCGCGGCCTTCCAGCGACTCCAGCGTCAGCCGGTTTCGGCGGGTGGTCGAACGCATCGTAGGCTCCCAGCAAGCTTGGGGGAACGTGATCCATCACCAGATTCAAGGTCGCCAAGCTATACGTAGGAACTTGCAATCGGTTTCGCAGAAAAATTCTCTCTGTTGAATACGTTCCTGGGTTGCTAAATCCGGTCGTAGGGATTGCATGTCGGGAAGGGTGCTTATCGCCCACTCCACCAGGCGTCCAGCTGCACGTTCATCACATCCGCGAGACGCGGCTCGGCTTTGATCAGGTTCTTCTCTTCGCTCGGGTCGCGCTGCCAGTCGTAGAGTTCCGCCGTTCCGTCTTTGCCGACGATCAGTTTGTACTTCCGGTCCGCGAGCCAGCGGTATTGCAGGTTGGCCGCGGGCTTCTCGATGTCGACAGCGTTATGTTCAAATGTCGCACCATGAACGTATTCGCGTTTCGCCACCGCGTCGGCGTCAAGCAGGTTCACCCCGTGCATCGCGGCAGTCGGCTTCAGGCCACAGGCGTGAAGAATCGTCGGTGCCAGATCAATCGAACTCGCCAATTCCTGGCTCACGGCCGGCTTCACATGCCCCGGCCAGCGAATCATGATGGGTGTGCGCAGGCCACCGTTGTAGGGCGAACGCTTTGACTTTGGTGCGTAGCCGCCATCGTTGGGGTTCTGGATCCAGCCGTTGTCGTGCAGGTAGATCACGATCGTGTCTTTGGCGAGCCCTGTGTCGTCGAGCTTCTTGAGCACGTCGCCAATGGTCTCGTCGAACCATTCACACATGGCCCAGTATTTGGCAATGTGAATGGATGGTGTTTTCGATTGATATTTTGCCAGCAGGCGGGCCGGGGGATTGTGGGGCGAATGCGGCATGATCGGCGCGTACCAGACGAAGAACGGTTTTTTCTCGGACTTGGCTTTGTCGAGAAACGTGTAGACTTCTTCGAGCCCTTTGCGGCCGATGGCGAGGCCCGCGTCACCGTGCCGGCCCGTCGTGCTGAAATCGCCAATCGTCATGCCTTCCGTGAACCCACCACACCGGCAGGCGTTGCCTTCCCACCACTTGCCCGACTGATGGCTCACGTAGCCCGCCTTCGCCAGCAGCTTCGGCAGGCTCGGCGACCGCTCGAAGATCTCCACCATCTTCGTCCGCATCGCCAAGTAGGCCGGAGCTTTATTGGCCTGCCCCGGCGTCATCCCCTTGGGCAGCGGCGGGTCGTTCGACGTGATCTTGTGCTGCTGCGGTTCGAGCCCGGTGATCATCGTCGCCAGGCTCGCCCGGCACAAGCTCGTCGGCACAAAGCCATTCTCGAAGAGGAGGCTCTCCGTGGCTAGCTTGTCCAGGTGCGGCGTGCGAATGTGCGGGTGCTTCATGAACCCATAGTCGCCGTAGTGCTGATCGTCGCCGATGATCAGCAGCACATTCGGCTGCGCTGCTCCTGCACAGATCGACCAGAGAAGCAAGATGAGTGAACAACGCATCAGCGCACCGGTTGTGATTGAACAAGATTGCCAGCCTACTTGAGCTTCGCCTTCATCGCCGCCACTGTTGCCGCGTGCTTGGGATCGTTCGCCAAGTTCTTCAACTCGCCGTGATCGGTCTCGTAGTCGAAAAGCTGGACGCCTTTTTTGCCGTCGTCCCACTCGACATATCGATAGCGTTCATCGCGGACGCTGCGGCCCATGTAGCCGTTCCGCCGGACTTGGGTGAACGCTGGCCGGTTCCATTTGGCCTTCGGATCTTTCACCAGCGGCAGCACGCTGGCTCCGTCGAGGCCCTTGGGGATCGCCAGCCCGGCAGCGTCGGCGAGCGTGGGGTGCAGGTCGGTCAACTCGACGGT
>JBGSSZ010000039.1:0-18463 GCA_041736785.1 Limnoglobus sp. | reverse complement strand
TGCCGCTGCCGCCGCGGCCGAGCACTTCGCCCAAGATCCAGTTTCCCAGTCGCGTACCCGTCATGGCTCACTAACAATGGGGAAGAACTGTTTTAGCGAGGATCGCGATGCGGGCACTGCTTCTGATCGCGCATGGCTCCCGCCGGGCCGAGGCCAACGCCGATCTCGACTTCATCGCGGAGGAAGTTCGCGCTCGTGGCAGCTTCGATTTCGTGACGACCGCCTATCTCGAATTGTCCGAGCCGACGATCCCAATGGGTGGCGACGCGTGCGTGAAAGCCGGTGCGACGCACGTGACGCTGCTGCCGTATTTCCTCTCGCCGGGGGTGCATGTGACGGAGGATCTCCGCGACGCGATGAGCGCGATGCAGGTGAAGTCGCCTGGAGTGGTGTTCCGGTTGGCGGAGCCGCTGGGCCGGCATCCGCTGCTGGTGGACATCGTCTGCGAGCGGGCCGAGGCGATTGATCACGAATGAAACCGCGACTCTCACATAAGTTCAGTCAAACAGCATGGCCAGCGGCACAGTGAAGCCGGGGAGAAGGTCACAAATGAGTGTGTCAGCGACGCCGAACGATTGCTCGCGGCCGTCGGCGCTCACGGACAGCAAGGTCTTCTTGTACGGATCGATCCACCAGACGACTTTGACGCCGGCTTCGAGATAGTCCGCGCACTTGGAGCGGAATTTCGGGTCCGTGTCGTTCTTGCTCTTCACCTCGACGATGATCTCGGGAAGCGTGTCGATGTAGCCTTCGCGTGTGTACTTCACGGGTAGCGAAGCCTTGAGCACGAACGCGGCGTCGGGGCCATAAAGAGTATCGGGATCGAGGTGAAGAATGACGCCCACTTCCGAATAAGCCACCCCGAGACCCAAGTCTTCGGCACGTTGGAGCACGCGACCGATCATGTGCTGACGCCGTGCATGTTCGCCGCCGGGAGGGGCCATGATGACGAGTTCTCCGCGATAGAGTTCGTACTTCACATCGGAGTTGCCGAGACGCTCTGGCAGCATCGCGACCTCAGCGACGGTGAACAATCGCGAACGGGGTCGAAGGCGGCGTCTTGAAAGTGTCGCGGTACTCATGGCAATCCTCCTACCGCTATTTTAGCTCCTGCGGGCGAGTAGTGGGGATTCGGGCTTTGTTGTGCTACCCATCGGGTCCGCAAGATGTGCATCGAAGAACGCCACGACACGCGAATGATATTCGTCGCCGGCGACTTGGATTGCCTGATTGTGCTTGGCCTTCTCCACGACCCAGAGATCGCGCGTCGCGGCTTTGCCGGCCTGCTTGAAAAGCGTCTCGGCCATTTCGGGCTTGATGTAGGTGTCGCCTCCGCCGTGGATCATCAGGAGCGGCTGGCGAATCCGTCGTACGGCGCGCTCGACACTCTCGAAGTTCACGTGCCGCTTCTTCTCGACGACGCGGATCGCGTTCAGGCCCAGCAAGCCGTAGAACCAGTCGGGCACCCAGCTTCGGTTGCGTTTGTTCTTGATGTAGATGTGCACCCAGCGGCGCATGAACGGGACCATGGTGGTGTAGGTGCCGAACGCGCCGTCAGTCGCGATGCAGCGGACGTGCGGATCTTCCGCGGCGGCGAGGAATGCGAGCGAGCCGCCCTTGCTGACACCGAAGACGCCGATGCCGAAGGGATCACGGTCCTCGCGGGAGTGCAGATAGCGGAGTGCAGCCCGCTGGTCCTGGAGGTCGCGATCGGTCACCCACTGGAGCGGTTCGTAGGTGGCGTCTTTGTCGCTCTGGCCCTGGTTGCGGGGTTCGTAGGTGAAGACGTCGTAACCAGCGGTGAGGAGTCCTTCGCAGTAGGTGTGGCTGGCCCAGCGGTCGCTGCCGAATTCGAGGCCGAAGAGGATGACGCCTTTGCGCTCACCGGCGTAGTGGCGGATGTAGGTGCCGCGGATCTTGAGACCGTTGCCGACGGGGATGTCAACGCACTCGGCTCCCTCGATCGGTGTGCCGCGGGGGATGATGAAGAGGGGCTTTTCCTCGAAGATGCGGACGATGGTGCCGCGGAACCGCCAAGTGTAGTAGAGGTAGAACGCGCCGATGGCCGATGCCGCGACCGGCACGGGACCAAAGACGAAGAGGAAGACCAGCCACATCCAATCGGGCACTTCTGCTCCTTGTTTCTCTGCTTTGCTCCGTCGCTAACGCTTCCGGCTCGTTCTTCCGTCGCTAACGCTTTCGGCTCGTAAGGCTAGAATCGCGATGCGATCAACGTGATGTTCTGTCCACCGAAGCCGAAGCTGTTGGACAGCACATGCCGGATCGCGGCTTTTTCGCGGGCCGTATTGGGAACATAATCCAGATCGCAGGCCGGGTCGGGCGTTTCGTAGTTGATCGTTGGCGGGAGCACGGACTTGCGCATGGCCATGATACTAATAATCAGTTCAACCGCACCCCCCGCGGCGATCAGGTGGCCGAGCATGCTCTTGCTGCTGCTCACCGGAGTTGTGTACGCATGTTCACCAAGGGCGCCTTTCACCGCGTTCGTTTCACTCGAATCGTTCGCGCGGGTGCTGGTGCCGTGGGCGTTAATGTAGCCGACGTCGCCGGGCTTGACGCCCGCTTCGGTCATGGCCATCTTCATCGCCTGGATCGCACCGATCCCCTCGGGGTGCGGGTCGGTCATGGCATGAGCATCACCCGAGGTGCCGTAGCCTGTCAACTCCGCATAGATCGTGGCTTTCCGGGCTTTAGCGTGTTCGAGTTCTTCGAGCACGAGCATGCCGGCTCCTTCACCGAGCACGAAACCATCGCGGGTGAGATCGAAGGGTCGGCTCGCGGACTTCGGTGAGTCGTTCCGCGTGCTGAGTGCTGTCAATCGGTTGAAGCCGGTCATGCCGAGGGGGTGGATCATGGAGTGTGAGCCGCCGGTGAGCATGGCGTCGCAGTCGCCGTGGCGGATGAGGGCCGCCGCTTCGCCCAGTGCCTGAGCGCTGGCCGCGCAGGCGGTGAGACAGGCGAAGTTCGGGCCACAGAGGTCGTATTCCTCCGCGAGGTGCCCGGCAGGCGTATGCATTTCGAGTTCGCGTTCGCGACCGCCGTCGAGGTGCGAGAAGTTCACGGCCGCGAAGATTCCGAGATCGACTTTGAAGCCCGTGCTGTCAGCCCCGGCCGCAGCACCGAGCATGAGAGCCCGGAAGTCTTCGCTTCCTTCGCCAGAGCCCATGTAGACACCGAATCGCGTGCGGTCGCCACCGCTGGGGAGATTGGCATCGTCGAGAGCCTGCCGGGCCGCGGCGAGGGCGAAGCGGGTGTTCACGCCACACTTCTTGTAGCGGGCGGGGTCCTTCACCCACTTGACCAGATCGAAGCCTTTCACTTCCGCGGCGAACGTCGTGGGAAAGGTGCTGGCGTCGAAGTTGCGGACCGTATCGACGCCACTCTGGCCTGCGAGCACATTGGCAAACATCTCATCCACGCTGTGTCCCAGCGGAGTGATGACGCCCATCCCGGTAATGACGACTCTGCGACGCATCATATCACTCATCGATTTTCTTAATCACTATGACCGCACATTGCCCCAAATCCGTGTATGAGATTTTCACCGCATACGGCTTGGATGTTTTGGCGGTGCCGGTCTGTACACTGATGCCGAAATCATTTTTCATGTGGTTCAGCGTGCCGGGGCGTTCACCGGTCTCGAGAGCCTGAATGCTCGCGACCAGTTCGGTCAGCCCGCTGGCGGCACCACTGTGACCGAGTTGCCCCTTGAGCGCGATCACTGGGGTCTGCTTGCCAAAAACTTCCAGAATCGCCTTCGCCTCGAAGGCGTCGTAGTCGTACCCGGCGGCATGGGCATTCACATGGTCCACGTCGGCGGGGGTGACGCCAGCTTCTTTGAGCGCGTTGCGGATCACCTGGGCCAGCACCTTGCCCGTGAGCCCGCGATCGAAGCCCGCCGCGAAGCCGACGAGCTCGGCATAGATCTTCGCACCGCGGGCTTGTGCCCGACCGAGTTCTTCCAGTCCCAGTGAGGTCGCCGCCTCGCCGAGCACTGTGCCATCGCGACTCACATCGAACGGTCGCACCGCGCTCTCGGGGGCGTCGTGCCGCTTGGTGAACGTCGTAAACGTGTTGAGCCGGCTGTTGCTGACCGGATTCAGTTTCGACTCGCACGCGCCCACGAGGAAGAAATCGGCACTGTCCCGCACCAGCAGTCGATAGGCCTCGCCGAGCGCCAGGAGCCCCGCGGCGTCTTCGACCGTGATCGTGTTGTTCGGCCCTTGGGCATCAAAAAAGATCGACGTATGGCACGCGGGCATGTTCGGCAGAAACTTCAGCAGCCAGACGGGGATGATCTCCGGTTGTCCTCGTTCGCCCCAGGTCTTCAGGTTGACGCTGTCCCCTTCGACGCTCACCTGTGCCGCCTTTGCGAGGTCGTTGATCTCGGTGGCGACCATGACGCAGCCGAACTCGATGCCGAACCGCTGTGGCGGGACGTCGCCTTTCTTCAGCCCAGCGTCGTCCATGCAAAGCTGGCTGGCACAGAGACCCATCTGGATGGTCTTGGCCATCTTCGAGAGCGACTTGCGGCCATCTTTGTTGGTGGCCGGAATGTACTTCTTGGCGTCGAAAGCGGGATTGAGTTCGGCGAAGAGCGGGCAGGGGAGTTTGGAGGCGTCGTAAGCCGTGGTGCGGCGCACGCCGGGAGTGCCGGCGAGGAGCCCCGCGCGGAACGTGGCCAAGTCATGCCCCAGTGGGGTGATGACGCCCATGCCAGTGATAACCGCCCGTCGCGACACAATCCTCCCGGCGGGATTCACGCCCGCGCTCCGCTTCGCAAAGCCTTCGCGTTGCGGCTAGACTTTTCTTGCGCTCTCCAGCAGATACTTCAACTCCCCGTCGAACACGAAATCCTTGCCGCCGAACCTCGCGGCGTCGACGTGGGCGAAGAAAATCTCCGCGTCGGCCACCGGTTCGCCAGCGCTCGTCACGGTGCCTTTCACGGCGGCACCTTCGTCGGCGAGGTGCAGGATCTCGGTCGTGTAGGACAGCGTCTCGCCGGGCATCGCTTCGCGGTGGAACTTCGCTTTCGGTATCTTGGCGAGCACGACGTTGAGCTTGAAGTCGTTGGCCTCGCCGACGAGGATCCCGCCGGTCTGGGCGAGCCCTTCCAGAATCAGCGGAGCGGGCATCACCGGAAAGCCGGGGAAGTGCTCGTCAAAATGATCCTCGGCCATGGACAGATTCTTCACCGCCGTCGCGGTTTTCCGCGATTCGAAGTGGGTGAAGCGATCGATCCAGATCCAACGCATCAGGATTCCTAACGAGCCCGGAGCGTAAGCGACGGGGCTGAGTCCAGAACCCGTCGCTTACGCTCCGGGCTCGTCAAGCGATTTACTTGGCAGCGATTTTCCGCTCGATGTAGCGCACGATCAGGTTCACGGTGAACAGATCGCCCATGTTGTCGAGCTTGGGGTCGGCGGCGAACTTGTCGAGTTCGGCGGGGTCGGCGAAGGGCATCGCGGCCCGCAGTTCGGCGAGGCCTTTCGCGGTGACCTTGCCGTCGTCCACGAGGCTGGGATCGCCCTGGAAGATGCTCTCCGGGAAGAGTTCGCCGCGGGGGATTTTGATGCCGAAGTCGCGCTCGAGCCGGAACACGATATCGAGGAAGTCGATCGACTCGGCTCCCAGATCGGCCTGGAGGCGCGAGGTCATGGTCACGGCGTCGTCGTCGGCGTTGAGCGCGTCGACGAGCGTGGCCTTCACCTTGTTGAAAATTTCATCCTGACTCATCGGAAGTCCTCACCCGGAAACGGCGCCGAGGCTTAAACCGCCATCGACTGTGATCACCTGTCCCGTGACGTACGCCGCCGCGGGACTGCAAAGGAAGAGCACCACGCCGGCGATGTCGTCGGGCTTGCCGAGACGCCGGGCGGGGATCATTTTCTTGAGGTTGTCGGCTCCCGCCATGTTGCGCACGGCTTCGGTCATCTCGGTTTCGATGAAGCCGGGTGCCACGCCGTTGACGTTCACATTCTTGCGGGAGAGTTCCGCCGCCAGGGCCCGAGTGAAGCTGTTGATCGCACCCTTGCTGGCCGCGTAGTTGGTCTGACCGACGTTCACATGCGTCGCTGCGATGCTGCTGACGTTGATAATTCGGCCGTATTTCTGACCCAACATCTGCATGGCAACGGCTTTACAGAAATGAAACGTACCGTTGATGTTGGTGTCGAGTACCGTTGTCCAGTCGTCGCTGTCGAGCCGGAGGAATAGCTTGTCGCGGATGACGCCGGCGTTGTTGACGAGAATGTCGAGTCGGCCCCACTCGGCCACGACGCTTTCGACGATGGCCTTGGCAGTGTCGGGCTTGGCGACGTCGCCCTGATAGGCTTTGGCGATGCCACCGGCTGCGGTGATTTCGGCTTCGAGTGTTTTGGCGGCGGCTTCACTGCCGCGATAGACGAACGCGACCTTGGCTCCGTTTTTGGCGAGCGTTTCGACAATGCCTTTGCCAATGCCGCGGCTTCCGCCGGTGACAAGGGCGACCTGGTCTTTCAACATCATGCGGTCTTCGTCCTCAAGGCACCCGTCAGCAAAGCCCAGCGCTCGTGCCAATGCGCTTTCAGTTCCTTATCGGCATTTTCACCCGCCGGCCCGCGTTCCGAAAGCGAATATCCGGCCAGTGTGATTGCGGCGGCGACGGTCATTTCGCCCATATCGTTGGTTCCGCGCCCCTTAAACGACGCCGTCGCACCTTCGATTTTCACTGCTTCCACCTGCACATCCATCCGGCGGCCCGGTTGCATGAACGTGCCGTATTTCACGTTTTTCACTTCCCGTAGCACGATCACGCTGTGCTCGAAGCCACTCGTGGCCCGCCAGAGCCATGCCGCCGCTTCCACCAGCGATTGCAGCATCAGCACGCCGGGCATCACGGGGAACTTCGGAAAGTGGTCGGCGAGATATTCCTCCCCCAAGGCAAGGAACTTGCTCCCGCGAAGAGACTTGCCCGCTTCAAAAGCGTCGATTCGGTCGATCAGCGTGAACCGCATCGTGACAAGCCCCACCACTCGTGCCTGCGCGCTATCCCCAGCGTGGCTGATGGTTTAGTGAAATCTCCGCGCTCAGACAACCCCTCCCGTGCCGTGCGGCTGTTCATAAACTGGTCAGCATGTTGCCATACGAACTCTTCCGCCATTGCCCGCGTTGCGGCAAGCTCGTCGAGCCGGGGGCGACGCCGCTCGCCTGTGCCTCCTGCGGGCTGACTTATTTCTTCAATCCCTGCGTCGCTGCGGCTGCGTTTGTCTTCGATCCGCACGGTCGGGTGATCGTGATCCGCCGCGACCGCGACCCGCACCAAGGGAAGCTCACGATCCCCGGCGGATTCCTCGACATCGGCGAGAGTGCCGAAGAGGGCGTCGCCAGGGAAGTCCGTGAAGAAGTCGGCCTCGACATCGACGAAATCACTTTTCTCTGCAGCGAGCCAAACCTTTATCACTTCAAGGATGTGACCTATCCGGTCTGCGATCTGATCTTCACTGCCCGAGCCAAATACCCGGACCAGGCCGCGGCTCTCGATGGCGTCGACGACTTTTCCTGGCTCGCCCCGCGAGACGTGCCCAGGGCGGAGATTGCTTTTGCTTCAGTGCGCAAGGGCTTGCAGCTGCTGGCCCAGAGCGAAGTTTGAGGAACTTGAGTTCTCATCAATTTTGCGCCAAGTATTCTCTCAAGACCGCCGATACAATCGAAAGATGTGCCGCAGTCTGTGGAGAACGCAATGCTGACCCGATTCGCACTGTTTGTCGCTCTGGGTTCGACGGCGATGGCCCAGACCACCGGCACAACAACTGGAACCACTGGAACGACCGGGGGCACAGGCGGCTCCGGAATCAGCGGACTGAACGGTAGCAGCACGCCGAACTCCGGGTTTACCAACGCCACCAGGGAAACTTCACCCGAGATCACGGGCGGCGCGACATCGGGCTCCACGTTGCAAGGCAGCAATATTCTCGGTCAGTTCTACGCCAATCCTTACTTTTCGGGCAATTACCCCGGCACGGGCACACCCGGCGGGTTCGGCTCACCGTGGACCCCTGGTGGAGGCTCCACCGGCGGCGCCCGCAACGCGTCCACGATCAACAGCCGAGCCACCGGCACTAGCGGTCGTGCGACGGGAACCACAGGCGGCTCCAGCTTCGGCGGCACCAGCATCACGGGCACGAGCCAGGGCTTGGGTGGTACGGGATTCGGCGGCACCACAGGCGGACGCACCGGTGCGACCGGGTTCGGGCAGACAGGCCGCACCGGCACCACAGGTTTCGGCCAAACCGGTGGATTCGGGCAGACTGGTGGATTCGGCGGCGGACGCACCGGGATGACTCAGGGTCAGGGTGCGGGCATCATCGCCGCTCAGGCGCGACCCGTCGCCACCACACTGCGACTCCCCAGCAACTTCAAGCCCGCCATCCCCCTCGCCATGCGTAGCGAAGTGCACAGTGCGATCAATCGCTCCAGCTTCATCTCCAATTCCGGGGGGATCGAAGTCATTCACAACGGCGAACATCTCATCCTCCGCGGCTCGGTCCGCGACGAGGAAGAAGCCCAGACCGCAGAGGGCATCGCCCGCCTCACGCCCGGTGTTCGCAGCGTCAAGAATGAACTCTCTTACCCGAACCCCTGAGCTTTCGCTTACAATGACTGCATCAATCGGAGTGCAGTCGAAATGGGTGGCGTCAATCCTTACATCGCAGCGGCCAAGGTCAGCAAACCCACCAAGCCGTATCGCGTCAAATTCACGCTCGAAGAGACCGGCGAGACCAAGACGGTCACCGTCGATCCTGCAGCACTGCCCTACGCCGACCACGGCCTCGAAGGCTCCATTCTCGACATTGCCGAAGGCTTCGACATCGACATCAACCACAGTTGCGGCGGAGTCTGCGCATGCAGCACCTGCCACGTCTACGTCACTGCGGGCGGAGGCAGCTGTTCGGGTTCGACCGATGATGAGGAAGATATGCTCGACGAGGCCCCGGCGGTGACGCCGGAAAGTCGGTTGAGTTGCCAGTGTGTGCCGAACGGAACGGACGACATCAGCGTAATAGTCCCGAAGTGGAACCGCAATGCGGTGAAGGAAGGGCATCACTGATGCAAACTGGGTTGTGATGCCCGCTCCAACGCGTATGATTCATAAACGTTCTGTTTGCGTCGCTTACGAGGTTTCCCTATGAAACGCCGTCTCCTGCTTGCCCTCCCGATCGCGATGTTGTTCGCACCGCTGGCAGTGGCGCAACCCAAACCCGGCGACCCCAAGGAAGAGACCGCTGAGACGATCGATGGCGTGAAGCTCAGCTGCCGTTTCTACAAAGCCGTCAAACAGGGGAACAATTCCTGCGCGATCCTGTTGCACGACTACAACGCCGACCCGAGCAAAGGTGACTGGGACGGTCTCGCGCGTTTCCTCGCCGTCGATTGCGGCATCAATGTCATGCGCTTCGACTTCCGGGGTCACGGACAGAGTACCAGTGTCATCGCCGACAAGTTCTGGAAAGAAAGCTGGAACCAGCGCCATGTCTCGGGCTACAACCGCCGCCCGACCAAGACCGAAATCGAAGTCAAGGATTTCAAACCCGACTACTATCCGATGCTGGTGAACGATATCGCGGCGGTGCGGATGCTGCTGGATCAGAAAAACGACGATCGTCAGGTGAATACGCGAACGATCTACATCATCGCGTCGGGTTCTGCGGCTCCGCTGGCGAACCTGTTCCTCGCCACGGAGTGGAGCCGTCCCGCGGTGAAGCCCGCTCCTGTGGGCGTGTTTGGCCAAGTGCAGAACTACGTCAATTTTGGCACCCGCCGCACCGCCGGTACCGAAGTCGCCGGCAAAGACTACGCCGGGCTCGTCCTCCTCACCCCCACCCGCAACTTCACATACCCTCGCGGCAATCAGACCGTCAAAAGCACCGTCAACAATTTCGAACTCAAAAACTGGGTGAGCAAATACTCCCGCGACACTCAGGGCGGCGGCGACCTCCGCAATACCAGCGGACTCGTCGTGATGTTCGGCGACAAAGACGACGACGGACTGAAGCAAGGCGACTGGTTCTACAACGACCTCATGAACGCCGACGCCAAGCATGGCAGCTCACGCCTCAAACCCATGAGCAACAGCAAGCTGATCCCGATCAAAGGCGCCAAAGAAGAAGGCGTCGGGCTGCTCGGCAAAAATGCCCAGTATCATGTCGAAGACACCATCAAAGCCTTCATTGAAAAAATCGAGGGCGACCGCAAGCGGCTGAACCCCATCGATCGGGGCTATGATCGGCCGTTCCACATCAACCTCGGAACCTTCGGGACATACTGAACACGGATGACCGCCGCCTTCGCCGTCCGCAACCTCGTGAAGACCTACCCGGGGAAGCCGCCGGTCGAGGCGGTGCGCGGCATCGACCTGGAAGTCCCGCCCGGGGAGTGTTTCGGACTCCTCGGACCCAATGGTGCTGGCAAGACCACCACACTCGAGATCCTCGAAGGGCTCCTCGAACCCACCTCCGGTGAGGTCGAACTCTTCGGCCTCAACTGGAAGCGCGACGAACCCGCCATCCGCGGCCGCATCGGTATCTCGCTCCAGGAAACCCGGCTTGCCGACAAGCTGACCGTGCTGGAGACCGTCACCCTATTCCGCAGCTTCCACCCCCGCGGCCTGACCCCCGACACCGCTATCGATCGCGTCAGCCTCGGCGAAAAAAACCGCAGCTACGTCAGCAAGCTCTCGGGCGGGCAGAAGCAGAGGCTCGCCGTCGCCTGTGCGCTCGTCGGTGATCCCGATCTCGTCTTCCTCGACGAGCCAACCACCGGCCTCGATCCCCAATCCCGCCGTCAACTCTGGGACGTGATCCGCACCCTGAACGATCGCGGCCGCACCGTTGTGCTGACGACGCACTACATGGACGAAGCCGAGCGACTCTGCGACCGAGTCGCGATTGTCGATCATGGCAAGGTGATCGCCCTCGGCACGCCTCGCCAATTGATCACAGATCTCGGCGGCGAGCATGTGGTGCAGTTCGCTGTTGCCGAGACGCTCGACGACGCCACGCTGGAGAAATTGAAGTTGCTGCCAACGGTGCAGAGTGTACGAGCCGATGGTACCGAGACGACATTGACGGTCGCCGAACCTCATTTGGCTTTGCCGCCGCTGTTGGATTTCATCCGCAGTCAGGGTTTGACGCTGGCAGGATTGACGACTCGCACTGCGACGCTGGAAGATGTGTTCGTGACCCTGACCGGCCGCCATCTGCGGGATGACGAAGCTGCGGGGTGAGAACAGACGTAGGCCTGCGGACGAGCGATATCCTCAGTATGTTGGCATATCTGACTGAATATCCCGCGGGTTCAACAGACGCAGCACGGAACCGGTCCGAACGAATTGTTCAAAGTGACTTGTGTTGAAAGTGAGAATACTTTCAACTCCATTGACTTCTGCAATTGCGGCGAGGCGGGCATCGTGGACTTGTTTGCCGATAGTCCCCGCGCGAGAGATGATCAATTTCCAAGCCGTGTGAATGGCCTGCGTCTCGATCAAGAGCATGAATTCTGATTCAAACTTCGAAATCAAGAAATCAGCTTCGGACGCGCTCAAGCCCAATCCATTGTTGATTATGGGACGAGTGGCGACGTTTCGCAATTCGACCAGGTTCTGTGGGGCCAAGACGAGTGTTTCGCCTTGGTTGTGCAAGTTGATCACACATCGCACAGCGATCGCATGGTCACGATCGTCTTTGTTCGCAATTCGAGCCAGCACGTTGGTATCAAGGAGGATGGCCATCAGTTGTCGTAAATTGCCTCGCGGCTGAGTTGCTCATCGGTCAGGCTCACACCACACGGGCGACCAATGGCCAATAAACGCTGGCTCCAGTCGTTGTCCGCAGCAACATCCGAGCTGGAATTCGAATCGATCCGCTCCAGAATTAATTGACGCAGAAACCCCTCTTGCGTCTGACCAGCCACACTCGCGGCGGCAGCCAGTGATTGCTCAACCGCGTCGTCAAGAGTGATCGTGAGTGTCTTTGCCATTCCACTAACCTCTTCCCTCTCTATTGATCATAGCAGCGGCACGCAAGGCTGCGACCCCTCCGAGGTCGTTGCGGGCACACTATCCTATCCGGTGGTCTCCGCTCCGCTGCGACCAACGGCTAATTACTGTGGTCTCTCCGGGATCAAGACGCGGCATTTGGTGATTGTACAGAGGGCAAAGTTGTTCTTTGAGGGTCGATTTCAACACCGAACTTATCAAAGTGGCTTGCAAGGCGCACAACTTCTCGATTGACCATTTCCCATAATGATGCCCATTGAAAGACTGGTCTCGTCGTTGTCGCACGACATAATGACAATGTATTGTCTCTGACGTCGTAATATACAAGCGAGCCATCCCAATCATAAGCGGCAATAAATATCATCCAAGGCTTGGCGTCTGATATGCGTTCGTAAATATTCGGTGTACTGAGGTCGAACGGTTGCCAAGCCAGTTCTGGGTTTCTCGTAAAACTTTTGCGAATCCCATAAAATGAAAGACTGCCAGAATATAAGTACATGCCATTTGCAAATAAATAAAATTCTTTGAGAGGGTCGGGCAGAGCAGTGTTCAATAATATCTCACAATGCTCCAGATCGCCTCCATTCATAGGAGAATATACTGCGTGAAGCCATGCTCCTTCGCCTTTGGAAGGAACTTGACAATACAGTCTCGTACCGTTTTCGAGCTGCTTAAAGCTCCTCGATTGATAAGCCTCAATTGTGGTCATTGCTTCATGTAACTGATTCATAGCGATCTTATCGAAAACAGAGCATGTGATTGGCAATTGTTCGATACTCCGGCAGTACATCACGGCAGATCGTACGAATCCCCGCCCGCACGGGTGGTCATCGCGGGCAGCACACCATCCGCACTGTATCGCAGGAAATGCACCGATCCGTCGGCGAAGAGGCCATTCGTGCCGGCGGTGTGCAGGCTCCAGTAATGACTCTGATCACAAGGCTCGTTCAGTGAGCCCGGCATCAAGCCGACGCGGGTGGGGCCGCAGCTTGTGCCATTGGTCTGTCGAACGAACGCGGCGTAGCCTGCGTCGCGGGCACCAAGCACGACATCTCCGGCACCGCTGTTGTCATACCCGGCGCCGGCAAACCACCAGCCGAAAACCAGATCCTTGCTGGGCGGCCGCTCCGCGACCATCAGCGTGTTGCTCAGGCCATCCTTCACTTCCGCAAACTTGACGCGGCGGTTGACCGTGAGCATTCCTTCGCGGCCGCCGGCGTTGTCGCCGCGGACACCACTGACGCCGAGGTAGCTGGTGAGGGCGACCTCGATGCCCTGCGCAGTCTGGACGCGGAGGACGCGATTGTCGGCGGAACAATGAAAGATCGGCAGCAGCATCTTGAGCGCGGGATTGGCGGGGCCCGGCGGAGAGCTCGAATACAAGCCCCAGGGCCACCAGCGTTGGACACCGTCGGTGGGGTTCAATCGGGCCCAGTCGTCGGCGATTTTGTAGATGTTGCCGCCTTCGTAGTATTCGAGCGTGAGAGCCATCCAGGACCAGTAAGGGTGGAAGCCGGGGTGCTCGAAGCCGGGGCCGGTGATGTCGGGCGGGAGTTCGCGATTGTCGTGAGCCGGGGGGAGAGCGAGTTGATTGTCGTGATGCTGCTGCAGGGCGAGGCCGAGTTGCTTGAGATTGTTGGCGCAGCGGATCTTGGCCGCCGCACCGCGGACCTTCTGCACTGCGGGCAGGAGCAAACCGATCAGCACGGCAATGATGGCGATGACCACAAGCAGTTCGACGAGCGTGAATCCGCGGCGATGGCGAGCGGGCATGGCGATGTCCCCAGATGCGGGAAGCAGATGGTGCTGCATTCTAACTGCTGTCATGGGCGAATGCCTATAGACTTTCCGGAATGAAATACGCGATTGCGATGGTGGTCGTGCTGGCCGCCTTGGCCTTGGCGGTGGTCTGGTGGCGTTATCGCCAGTGGCCTCCGAGCTTGTGGGCCAGCAGGGTCAGGCGTCATGCGGCGGATCTGCGCGGCAGGCTCGATCAGATCCTGCATCCGCGAGGCGGCGACCGCTCCGAAGCCGAGCGACTGGCCGACGAACTCTTTGCGAAACAGATTGCCAGCGTCAGCGTCGAGGTGCTGAAGCGGTCGAAGGGCGTCGGCCCGAAAACCGTGGAATCGCTGCAGAATGCCGGCATCCGCACGCTGGCGGAAGCCGAGGCACACGCGAATGCGTTTCTGTTCAAGAAGAAGATCCAAAATCTCGGCGAGGTCCGCGAGCGGGAGGTGTCCGACGCGGTGCGTGAAATCCTGGCCGATGAGCGACGGCGATTCGATGACGGTCGCTCTCCGCAGGGCGAAGAGTATCGTCGGCGGATGGTGGCTCTGGGTGCGGCGGAGCGGGAGCGGACCGAGGCGAAAGCCCGCGAGAGTGACGCGATCGAGCGCTGCCTGGCGGAGCTGCGGCCGCTCGAAACCCTGGCACGGGATGTGACGTTCAGCAGCTACATCACCAAGCAGCCCGTGCGGGGGCTAACGCCGGAGGTGATGGCTGCGGAGTTGCCGCGCGTGATGATGGTGGCGGCATCGTCGCAGACATCGGCACCGGTGATCGTGGCGAAGCCGCCGGACGAGCCATTGCCCGAAGTGGCGAAGTTGCAGGCGTATTGTCGGTTTGGGCTGCTGATTGCGAAAGCTGATGGCCGCATCGCGCAATCGGAGCGCGGCCGCATCCGCGTGCTGCTGGGCGAGCAGTTCGGCAGCGACCCCCTGCTGCTTCGGCATCTCGATCCGCAGCTTGAAGCCGCGGAGGCGAACCTGCCCAGCGAAGACGACGCGATTGCGGCGATCAAGACACTGACCGCGAAAGACGATTGGCGATCGCTCTACGCGTTTGCGGAGAACATCGTCGACGCAGCAGGCGAGCGGGTGGAGAAGGAGACGCAGTTCCTGGCCCGGCTCGCCGACGCCTTCGAGTTGGAAGCGGCTGCACCCATGCCACCGGAGCCCGTGGTGTCGACAGCGTGCGAGGTGCTCGGCATCCCCGCCGATACGGAGATCACCGTTGATCTGGTCCGCCGCAAATACACCATGCTCACTGAGCAGATCTGCCCCGAGAAAGCGGCGCAACTGGGCCCGGAGTTTGAAGCGATGGCCGTGCAGAAGCGTGCTGCCATCTTGGCGGCGGCGGAGGAACTCATCGCGCCTTTCGATGTCCCGCTCGATCCACCGGCACCGCCAGAACAGAAAAACCTGCGTGAGAATTCCGATCTCGACGACCTCTTCGGGAGCCTGAGCCGTGGATGATTTTCCTCTGACCGAGTTGGACCGCAAAGCTGAAGCCATGCTCGGCGACAAGGCGGTGCTGAAGTCGATGGCCGCGGCCACGTCGTTTCAACGGCTGCCGCGGTACGTCTCGGAGTTCATCATCGCCAATTATGTCAAGCGTGAGACACGCGAGAAGGACATCGAGACGGTCAAGGAAATGATCCGCACGCTCATGCCGGAGCAGGATCAGAAGGAGCACACGCAGAACAAGCTGCTCACGAGCGGGCAATTGAAAGTGATGGATAGCCTCGACGCCCGCGTCGATCTTCGCAGCGGCAAGCGATGGGTGTTCGTGCCCTGCATCGACGACAACAACGTCCGCATCAGCGCGGAGATCCTCAACGCGACACCCGGCATCCTCGACGGCATGTGGGGCACCGCCACCATCCGCTACTCGCCAGAGACTGACGCCAAAGCTCCGAACGAACTCACCAGCTTCAAGCCCTTTCAACTCAAGTCGCCCGATCTCGATGAGTATCGCGGCTTCCGCCCGAAGTTCACGACCGACGAATGGATGGCTCTCATCCTGCAGAGTGCCGGCTACAGTGCCAATGCGTTTCCGGATCGGCGGACGAAGCTGCTGCTGGTCGCGCGGATGCTTCCGCTCGTCGAAAAGAATTTCAATTTCATCGAGCTGGGCCCGCGGCAAACGGGGAAAACATTTCTGCTGCGGAACCTTTCGCCGCGGGTGTTTGTGATCAGCGGCGGAAAAACCACACCGGCGAATCTCTTTCTCAATCTCAGCACCAACCAGGTCGGCATCCTCGGCACTCGGAAGGTGGTGATCTTCGACGAGATCGCCCACGCCGACTTCGCCGACGCCGGGGAAACGATCTCCACATTGAAGGACTACATGGAGAGCGGCCAGTTCAGCCGCGGCTCGAAGAGTTTCAACGCCGACGCCGGGCTGGTCTTCGGCGGCAATCTCGATGTGGATGGTGCCAAACCCGCCGCAAAATATCGGCACCTGCTCGAGCCGCTGCCGTTGAAGTTGCAGGACAGCGCTTTACATGACCGCGTGCATGCGTACCTCCCCGGCTGGGAGATTCCCAAGATCACTAATGCCAGCATCGCCACCGGCTACGGGTTCGTCACTGACTACTTCGGCGAGGTGGTCGTGCGACTTCGGGAGGAGAGCTTCGCCGACCGCGTGCGCGACGTGCCGCTGCATCCCGGCCTCACCCGCCGCGACACGCGAGCCATCGAGCGCAGCACCAGCGGTCTGATGAAGCTCCTCTATCCCGACGGTAAAACCACCGATGAGGAACTGCTGGAAATCGTGACGCTGGCCTGCGAACTGCGTCAGCGGGTGCACAATCAGTTGTGCGTGCTGGCCTCAGGCGAATTCAAGCCGAAAATGATCGCTCCCGCCAGCGTGAAGGAGCACACAGCAGTGGATTTGAAGAAGGTGGATTCTGGAGCGCGATAATAGAGACGTGTGGGAGACAATCGAGACATCCTCTACCGCGGCGAGCCGATGGCTCGGCCGACTAAATCATAGCCGTCGGCGGCGGTCACCTTCACAGTGACCAGATCCCCCGGTCGCAGGTTCTTGGCTTTCACGCGGATTTCGGCGTCGATCTCCGGAGCGTCGGCACTTGTGCGGCCGCGAAAGTGATTGGCAAACTCAGGATCGGCACCATCAATCATCGCTTCCATTTCATTGCCGATCTGCGCGGCAGCCCAGGAAAACGCGACGCCCTGCTGAGCCTCCATCAGCGCATCGCGACGAGCAAGTTTCACGTCCTCCGGCAAATGACCATCGAGCTTCGCACTCGAGGTGGTCGGCTCGAAACTGTACGGAAAGACGCCAGCACGCTCGAAATGATGATCCTTTGCAAACTGCACGAGTTCGTCGAACTCCGCATCCGTCTCGCCGGGGAAGCCGACGATGAAAGTGGTGCGGATCGCCAGGTTCGGAATCCCCTTGCGGAGGCGGTGCAGTATTTGCTCGGTGGCATCGCGGTCAACGCGGCGGACCATCCGCTTCAACATGCGATCATTGATATGCTGCAGCGGGATATCAATATAAGGAACGATCTTGTCCGTGTTGGCGAGCGTGTCAATCAATTCATCGCTGACGTGTTCGGGATAGGCATACAGCAAACGTATCCATTCGAGACCGTTCACGGTATTCAATTCTTTCAATAAATCAGCCAGTCGGGTTTTGCCGTAGAGATCCAAGCCGTAATAGGTGCTGTCTTGTGCGACGAGGTTGAGTTCGCGTACGCCGTCGGCGGCGAGTTCGCGGGCCTCGGCGATAATCTCTTCGATGCTTTTGCTGACGTGTTTTCCACGCATTTGCGGAATCGCGCAATAGGTGCACAGACGGTCGCAGCCCTCGCTGATCTTCAAGTATGCAAAATGTCGCGGTGTGATCCGCAGGCGTGCGGTGTCGTCGAGAGCCCGCACCGGCGGCGGGGGGAACAAATCGAGCGACTTCAAATCTTGCGGCTTCTTCAGACTGCTGACCGCCTCGGCGATCTCCTCGCGACCGAAGACGCCGACGATGCGATCGACGCCGGGCACCTCGGCCAGGAGCGTGTCCTGATTGCGTTCGGCCAGACAACCGGCGACGATCACGGAGCCGATCTTGCCCTGTGCTTTGAGTTCGAGCATTTCGCGGATGACCGCTAGCGATTCCTGCCGAGCCGGCTCGATGAAGCCGCAGGTATTCACGATGACGACATCGGCGCCGTCGGCGTCGGGCTGCAGGGCGTAGCCGTCCTGCGACAACTTGCCGAGCATGCGCTCGCTGTCGACTGTGTTTTTGGGGCAGCCGAGCGAGATGAATGCGAACGAACCGTTGGCCGTCGGAACATCGGTCGAGAGAGGCAGGGTCTTCACAGGCATGAACGGACTCAGTGCAGGAACAGTGCATTATAAGACAAATGGCACCGTCCGCGCTGGAAATCACGCGTGCTATCGACCGGGGAAGACCAGCGGCGAGGGGATCGGTTCGCCCGGAGTGAAGGGCAGCGGTGCCGGTTCGGCGGGCTTGACCGCGACGGGAGTGGGCTTGGGTTTCCACGCGAAGGACGCGGCCCCGGGGCCGCGTCCAACCGATTGGAGTCCGTGGGCGTTTGGAGTGTGACCGCCAGATCGGACCCTCAGGGACGGCGCCACGGGC
>JBGSSZ010000208.1:0-4877 GCA_041736785.1 Limnoglobus sp. | reverse complement strand
GCTCGTCCCAGAGCCGCAGGCAGAGGCCCGGCGCGGTGCGGCCCGCACGGCCGGCACGCTGATCGGCTGCAGCTTTCGAGATTGGTGCCAGCCGCAGGCGGTTCATACCGCAGGCGGCGTCGAATTCCATCTGCCGGGCTTGACCCGTGTCGATGACAGCCGTCACGCCATCGAGAGTCACAGACGTTTCGGCGACGTTGGTTGCCAGTACGATTTTGCGGCGGGTCTGCTTCTGCAGGGCCCGGTCCTGAGCGTCGGGCGGGAGATCGCCGTGCAGGGGCAGAATGGCGAACTCGCGGTCGAGCGATGCCAGCCGTTCCTGCAGTCGACGGATTTCGCCAAGCCCGGGGAGGAAGACGAGCAGATCGCCGGGGGTGGCGTCGATCACTTCGCCGACCGCCGCAGCGACGGCATCGATCATCGGCGCGTCGAGCCGTCGCGGTTTGTAGCGGATCGCCACCGGAAAGCTGCGACCTTCGCTGACGCTGACGGGGCAGTCGCCGAGGTAGCGGGCGATGGCCTGCGGGTCGAGCGTAGCGGACATCACGACCACGCGGAGATCGGGCCGCACCGTCTGGCGCAGCAGCCGCATCATGCCGAGGGCGAGATCGCTTTCGAGGCCGCGCTCGTGGAATTCATCGAAGATGACAGTGCCGACGGCTTCGAGAAACGGATCGTCCTGCAGGTAGCGGAGCAGAATGCCCGGTGTGATGGCGACGACCTTGGTGGCGGCGGAGCACTTCTTGTCAAAGCGGACGTGATAGCCGAATCGTTCGCCGAGCGGGGAGCGTTCCTCGAACGCCATGCGGCGGGCTGCAGCACGGGCGGCGACGCGTCGCGGCTCCAGCAGCAGAATCTGCTTCTCGCCCACGAGTGACGGCGGCACGCGGGTGGTCTTGCCCGCACCGGTCGGAGCCTGCAGCACCACCGCACCGCAGGCGTGCAACTTCGCGATCAGGTCCGGCAGCACATCATCAATCGGCAGCGGCATCATGGAACTGTTTTACAGCATCACGAGACGTGACCGTGAGGAAGCGTCTTCAGGCAAAAATCACTCCCTCACGGTCGCGTCTCGAATTGAAGCATCGCCGCCTCTTCGCCCACGATCGGCGCATCGCATTGATAGTTTCGGCAGATGTAGGTTGTGACTTGGCCATCGATCATGGTCTTGCCGCGGAGCAGAGCGTTGATCGCCGGGGGCTCGCCGCTGGCGGGATTGTGGAACGCCAGCAATTGCCGTGGGTGAAATTCACTTTGAAGTTTGTGCAGGAGATCCGGCGCATCGCCGATCACGGTGACTTCGCGGACGGGGCCAAGATGCCAATCGAGGGCGATCAGCATCTGAGCCGCAGCCGCGGGATTGTCAGTGATCAGCCCACGGAACGCCTCGAGTGTCTGCTCCGCGGCTCGGCGGTAGTCGGGGCGGTCGCAGAGTATCGCCAGCTTGAGCAGCACCGTCGCGGCGACCGCGTTGCCCGAGGGCGTGGAACCGTCGTGCCAATCCTTGGTGCGGGCGATGAGGTCGCTCTGCCCTTCGCGGGTGTAGAAGAAGCCACCGGCGGGATCGTGAAAATCGGCGAGCATAATGTCGGCAAGCTCGCAGGCACTCGTGAGCCAGTCGGCATTGAAATCGGCTTCGTAGAGACAGAGGAGCGCAGCGACAAGGTAAGCGTAGTCTTCCAGATAGGCATCCAGCTTGGCAGGGTGATTGTCTCCACAGGTTCGCAAGAGCCGCCCGTCGGGACCACGGAGCGACTTTATCAAGTGTTCCATCGCGATATAGGCGTAGCCCAGCGGCTCGCTGGAAGAGAGGATCCGTCCCGCCTCGGCCATGGCAGAAATCATCAGAGCGTTCCACGCAGTCAGGATTTTCTCATCGCGACCGGGCCGAATTCGCTTGTCGCGTTCTGCGCCCAGTGTCTGTTTGATTGCATCTAGTTTTTCACGGAAATCTTCCAGTGTCATTCCCATACTGGCGGCATCGTCCTGATCGCTTCGGGAGCGGAATAAGATACATCGATGCTCGAAATTACCACTTGCTGTGACGCCCCAAACGCGACGTGCGAAGTCTGCATTATCACCCAGCACGGCTTCGATCTCCTCAGTATCCCAGACATAATACTTGCCTTCATCTCCTTCGCTGTCTGCATCCAATGTTGAATATAACGCGCCTGTTTTGAGGCTGTAGAGATCCACTTGCACAAACATTAGAATTTCTTCAGCGATCTCTGCAAAATACTCGTCGCCGCTGACTTGAGCCGTTTCCAAATAGACCGACACCAGAAGAGCGTTGTCGTACAGCATTTTCTCGAAGTGTGGCACGAGCCATTTTTCATCCACGCTGTAGCGAGCGAAGCCGCCGCCGATCTGGTCGTAAATGCCGCCGCGGGCCATCATCGTCAGCGTGTGCGTCACCATGTCGATGGCGGTCTGATCCTTGAAGCGATGCCCGAGCCGCAGGAGCAGCCGCAGGTCGACCGCGTGTGGGAACTTGGGGGCGCGGCCGAATCCACCATACTCCGGATCGTAGTTCCGCTTCAGCGCTTCGAGTGAGGCCAACAGCGTGGCTTCACTCAACTCGCCGTTCTGGGATGACAACGCCATCGACTCCTGAAGCGCGTCAGCGACCTGGTTGCCGACGTTCTCCAACTGCTCGCGTTTGGTCTTCCAACTCTCCGCCACGGCCAGCAACACGCGGCGGAAGCTCGGGCGGCCATACTTGTCGGCAGCCGGGAAGTAGGTCCCCGCGTAGAATGGCGTCAGGCTCGGCGTCAGGAACACGGACAGAGGCCAGCCGCCACCCTCCCGCGTCAGCAGTTGCAAGCTCGTCATGTAGATCGAATCGAGATCGGGCCGCTCCTCGCGGTCGACTTTGATGCAGACGAAGTGCTCGTTCATCACCGCCGCGGTGGCGTCATCCTCGAAGCTCTCGTGCTCCATCACGTGGCACCAGTGGCAGGCGGAGTAGCCGATGCTGAGGAAAATCGCCTTGTCCTGAGCTTTGGCCCAGGCGAGAGCCTCGTCGCCCCATGGGTACCAGTCCACGGGATTGTTGGCATGCTGACGGAGGTAAAGGCTGGTTTCACTGGCGAGTCGGTTGCTCATTAATCCTACTCCAGTTCAGAAGCATTTTACGTGTTCGGGCTCGCAAGCTATAAAGAGAGTATCCACTTTCGGGAGAGTCATCATGCCACGGGTTCTGTTCTCGACGCTCGCCCTCTTGCTGGCCACTTCGGCCGTCCGGGCTCAAGAGGCGTTTGACCTGCTCAAGTACATCCCGCCGCAGGCGAACACGGTGGCGGTGATCAATACCGCCAACATTCTCGCCAGCCCGCGGGCCGTGAAAGAAGGCTGGTCGAAGCTCGAGAGTACGGAGTACCTGGCGGGTGCGGTGCCACTGAGCCCGCATGCGACACTGATGGTGCTGGCCAAGCAGATCGATGAAGAGGATCCGAGCCGCGGCGGCACGATCGCACTGATTCCGATCACCAAAGGCGCGGTGTTGCCCGATCTGGCCAAGCGGATCGGCGGCCAGGAAACCTCCATCGGCGGCGAAGACTGCGTGCTGTCCCCCACCGGGATCTACTACTTCAAGTTTTCCGACAAACTCCTCGGCAGCGTCCGCACCGACAACAAGCAGGACATTGTCCGCTGGCTGCAGTTTGTGAAGAACGCCAAGGAGTCGCAACTGCAGAAGATTCTGAACGCTGCCGTGGCGCAGTCGCCCAAGCACCACATCACCCTGGCGATCGACACCGTCGAGCTGTACGAAGCCCAGCAAGTGGATATCGCTGTAGCAATGGCGAAGTCAATTCAGGAGAACGAAGCACAGTCGAAGCTGATCGCCAAGTTCTTGAAGGGTCTGCAGGGGGTGATCTTCACAGCAAACATCGGCAACACCGGCATCGAAGCCCGCATCCGCTTCGACTCCAAAGCGTACGACTTCAAAATCGACCCGGAACTGTTCAAATCGTTCATCATCGAAACGATGTCGCGAAATGGCGCCATGCTGCAGGACATGCAGACGGCGAAGGTGACGAAAGGGGACACTTCCGTCACGCTGACGTTCATGATCAGCGACAAGGAACTTGGCCGGGTGATGTCGTTGGTGGTGCCGCCGGGCGCGATTCCCACCAACCATCAGGACATCGCGGTGGCGTCGGGCAAGGCCAACGCGCAGTCGACGCTCAAGTACTTCAACGCCGTGAATACGATCCTCGACAATCTGAAAGCCCAGAACAAGAAAGCTCAGGACTATCAGAAGACCGCACTGTGGCACGAGACCGCCGCAAACAAGATCGAGGCTCTCTCCACCATCGGCGTGGACAAGAAAGTGATTGAATACGGCTACGGCACCGCCAGCAAGCTGTACACGATCGCGCAGTCGCTCAAGGGCGTCCCGGCGAAGGTTGAGGACCTGCAGGGCGAGGTCTATGCGATGGGGTACATGCCGCGACGTGGCCTGTTCGGGGCCGGCGGCGGACGTCTGAACCCGTTCGCGTATGGCAATTCGCAAATCCAGTCGAACGCCGGCGAAATCTACAACAAGCAGGCAAAGGTGATCAAAGAGGACGAAAAGAACCGCGTGAAAATCTGGGATATGATCGACAGCAAACGCAGCGAAACCCGCGGCCTCATCGCCAGTGAATACAAAGTCGTCCCACCGGAGCCGAAAGAGTAATCAAATAACGACGTGAGCCGGAAGCGTCAGCGATGGGTGCAGGGCCGTGATAAGAACAGCACCCGTCGCTGACGCTTCCGGCTCAGTCGTTATTTGATTACTCTTTCGGCTCCGGCGGGACGACTTTGTATTCACTGGCGATGAGGCCGCGGGTTTCGCTGCGTTTGCTGTCGATCATATCCCAGATTTTCACGCG
>JBGSSZ010000019.1:0-40918 GCA_041736785.1 Limnoglobus sp. | reverse complement strand
ATCGCTCGCCGTTGGCCAAGGATTTTCCCGACTGGACGCGGCCCGCCGATGGTACCTGGCAAGCCTTCGCCACCCGGGCCCGCGTACTGATCGTGAACACCGGGCTCGTCGCGGCGGAGCGCTACCCCCGATCAATCTTCGACCTCGTGAAGCCGGAGTGGAAGGGCAAAGTGGCGATGGCCAAGCCGCTGTTTGGCACAACTGCCACGCAGGCCGCGGGTCTGTTTGAAGTCCTCGGCCGTGGTCCGGCGACGGAGTTCTACCGCGACTTGAAAGCCAACGATGTCGCGATCCTGGCGGGGAACAAGCAGGTGGCTGTGGACGTGGCCGCGGGCAAATACGCCGTGGGGTTCACTGACACTGACGACGCGATCATTGAGTTGAACGCCGGCAAACCGGTCGCGATCGTCTATCCCGATCGCGAGGCCAACGGGAAGTATCCGCGGCTGGGCGTGCTCTATCTGCCGAACACCCTCGCACTGATCAAGGGCGGCCCCAATCCCGAAGCCGGGAAGAAATTGATCGACTACCTGCTCGCGAGTGAGGCGACCCTGGCCCGTGGCGGCGGTTTCCAGATCCCGGTGAACCCGGCACTGGCGGATGCCAAGCTCATGTCGTCGCTGGTGCCTCCGAGCGCCGTGAAACGCATGGAGGTCGATTGGGAGAAAGCCGCCGACGGCTGGGACGCGGTGCAGGACACGATGCGCGACTTGTTTGCGCGATGAGTCAGTAATCGGTGTGTTTGAATTCGTACGCCGCCGCGAGCAGCACGAGGAGCGCGAACGCCAGCGAGGTCATCACCGACAATTCCGGATGGACCAACCCCGCGGCTTGTGCACTCTCAAGCTCCGGCACCTTGAGCGCGAAGCCCTCCGCCCGCACCGCGTCGTAGAACACAGCACCCAGATCCAGCGGCTTCGGCAACACCCAATACGCAGCGTTCAGCACGGTCGAATCACTGATCCCGCTTGGCGGACTCACCGCAAGTCGCACGTGACTGAAGTTGATCGCCCAGCAGAGTAGCCAGACCATCAACGTGCCGAAGATGCTGGCGATCGTGCTACGAGTGCTCACGGCGAGGAAGACACTCACGGAGTAGAAAATGGCGAAGTTCAGCGTCAGCAGCGGCACGGCGAGCCAGTAACCGATATTCCAGACGCCGGTCTTCATGCCGAGTGCCAGCCAGGTGCCGCCGACGAAGAGCGTCGCCTGCAGCGCCACGAACAGCACGACGCCGAGGTACTTGCCGAGGAGGATCGCCCAGCGCGGCGTCGGCTTTGCGAGTAGGACCGTCGCGGATTGCGGCTCAAGAAAGTTCGGCAGGAAGCCCGCAGTCCAGAGCAGAGCGAGCAGCACGCCGACAGTGTCAGCGATCGCGCCGGCGAGCCAGAGTTGCACAAACTTGACCGTGTCGTCGCGATGACGGCCCAGCGGGATGTTCACCAGTCCGAAGCCGAGCGAGATCTCGCCGCCGATCACGGGAACGCCATCGGCTTTCACCCGCTCCTCGCCGACGTTCTTGACTTCGCCCCGCGGCAGGTAGCCGGTGGCGTCGTGCGGATCGTTCGGCTTCGTCGCGTCGGCACTCAGCGTCAGGCTGAAGCAGACCAGCATCGCGATGCCGGTGATCGCCAGCATACCCCAGAAGAGCTTGGACGCCAGCGACTGCCGGAACGTGTCCCAGATCATTCCACGCACCGTTCGCAGCACGAGCGGGTTCATGCGACCTCCGCGCGATAAAGCGACTCGAGCGACGCTTCCAAAGATTTCCCCCGCTGGCGGAGATCGTCGACCGTGCCCTGCCACGCAAGCCGACCCTGGTTCAGCACGGCGGCACGGTCACAGAGTGCGTCAACTTCATTGAGTGTGTGCGAGATCATCACCACCGTGCGGCCCGCAGCGACGGTCTCTTTCACAATCTCACGCAGCAGTTGCCGACCGAAGATGTCGAGGCCTTCGGTTGGTTCGTCGAGCACCAGCAACCGTGGCGAGTTCATGATCGCCTGCGCCAGACCGAGTCGCTGGACCATCCCCTTGCTGAACCTGGCAATCGGCTCACGGCGACGGTCCGCAAGCCCAACGCGCTCGAGGAGCCCATCGACGAGCTTCGGCATCTGTTCGCCGCTGAGCCCGGCAAGGCCGCCATAGAAATGCAGAACCTCGCTGGCGCTCAGGTAGCGCGGGAACGCGTGGTTCTCGTGCATATAGCCGACATGGGCCAGTGTGCTGCGGTTGGCGAGGGGTTCGCCCAATCGCCGGACGCTACCGGTGCTGGGCTGTGCGAGGCTGAGCAGGAGTTTGATGAGTGTGGTCTTGCCGGCGCGATTGGGGCCGAGGATGGCGAAGCTGGTGCCGTCGGGGATACTGAAGCTGACACCGCGGAGAGCTACGACGCTCCCGGCGAGGCGTGACTTGTACGTTTTGGCGACAGCGTCGAATTCAGCAGCAGGCACGGAACGTTTCCGGTCGTTGACACCGGAAGTGTAGTACAGGATTTCGGTCTGGTCGAATCTCGCCCCCATGCGGAGGCGAGAGATTCCGTCAACTACTCGATGAGAGTCACTTGGACGCCATTCTGCAGCATGCGTTCGAGGCCGCTTCGCAGATTGCTGATGCGGGTGTTGTAGTCGCCGGTGATGATCTGGTCCGTCGGCAACGGCGTGCTGATGGAATCGCTGGTTTTGCCCCGATAGGCAATGGTCTGCAGGAACGTTCGTGCCGTCGGCAGGAAGCTGCTGGTGGAGCTGAACAAGTCTCCGAAGCCGATCGGGTAAACGCGGGCCGGGCTGTTGGGCAGGCTGTAGCCGGGGTTGCCACTGGTCGTAGCAGCACAGATCTGCTGTACGATGCTATAGGCTTCGTTCATGCTGGTGCTGTCGCCGTTGCCGTTGCCGGAGCCGTTATCGATCCAGTTGTATTTGGAGGCCAGGCCCGCAGAGATATAGTCCCAATTCTGGTAGGAGTTGGGCACACCGTCGGTCTCGAAGATGACGATCTTGGTCGCACCGCGACGTCCACCGGCACCGCTGGCACCGCTGCTGCTGTCGCCGAACATGTTGTAAGCGAGTGCGAGGCCATTGTTGGGATCGGTGCCGCCCTGGGCGTTGGGAAGGTTGCCGACAAGGCGAGAACTGAAGCTGCTGTTGTAGGGCCGCTCCTCGCGAGGGTTGCCCGCCACGACATCATTGAGAAACGTGTTGGGGAAGAAGAGCGAGGCTTTCAGGCGATCCCAGTCCTGACCCATGCCCGTGCGCGGAGTGCGGAAATTCGAATAGGCGAAGAAGCTCATGCCGACCTGGTCGTTCGGGTGGTTCTTGCGGATGTCATCGAGGCTTGACTGAATAGCCGCTTTGAGCTGCCACGACTGGGCTTCCCGCACCGTGCCGGGGTTCCAGTTCCACTCCCGGGAGCCGCTGAACTGACCGCGGGTCGCGATGAAGTTCAGCATGCTGGCCGGACCAAACCAGAAGTGAGCCCGCGGCATGTTGACGCAGTCGGTGTAGCACATGTACGGCTTGGGGTTCGGCGTCGTCGATCCGCTCGGCGTGTAGCCGAGTGGTGAGTTGTGTGAGAACTTCGATCCCCAGGCATCGCCGAGCGCGCCTTCGACACCGGCCAGGCAATACCTCGCGTCGTACCAGGTGCGATTCTTCTCGGTGCCCAGCACAAAATCGATGTATTCCCGCCAGAACCGTTCGTCGTCGTTGCCGGGACTGGTGCAGTCATTGGGGATGGTCGCATAAAAGAGAATGCGACCGGCTCGAAGATTTGCAGGCAATGTCTGTTCATTGTCTTTGAGCCAAGCGAGGATGGCAGGATAATTCACGCGGTAATTGGACGTCGTGTCGTTGAGAACATGACCGCCATTCGTGGTGTCCAGGAGCAGTCCATTGATGTTGTCGACTTGCGGATCAAATTGTGCGCCATTGCCCTTCAGGAAAAACTTGCGGCGCCAATCCCAATCTTCACGTGGATCGGGCGGCCAGACGAAAAAGGTCTTGCCCCAATAGCCAGGTCCCATGACATAGCCCTGAAATCGCTCGCCATCGATTCGTTGTGTTGCGAGCGAGTAGTTGGAGGCGATGTACGCCGGGATATTCAGGTCGTAGCCATTGCGCTCCCAGCCATCGTCGTAAAAGCTTCTCCAAGAGTTGCTGCCTTCCTTGCTGTTGCCGCTGGCAGCGATGGCGGGGCGGGTCACGGGAATGTTGCGCTCGCTCGGCGAGCTTGGATTGCTGCCGTTGGCGTAGAGGATTTCAGCCACATTGCGGGCCGCGCCATCGTTGCGGGTGGCATCCCAGTCCGCCGTGGCAGACCGAACACCACCTTTGCGGGGAAAGCGGTCGCCGACGATGGAACCCAGTGCGATGTTCTGCGTGTTGTAATTGCTCGAGTACGGCAGCACCGTGCCCGGGCTTTGGAAGCCTTTCACCAGCGCAGCGGGATTGACGACGGATGTCGCAGTCCCGCCGGGGAGCGTGTAGAAATCTTCGACCATCGGCGGACCGCCGGTGCTTTCGTAGGTTTGGTTGTTCGGCGAGAAGATTTCCCCGCTGCTGGCCGTGTAGATCCCGGTCGTGCGTAGCGGATGCTGGTTGGTGCCGTTGGGGTTTGAGGTCTGGCGACTGTCGTAGCGCTGGTAGTGGCCGAACTGCGGAATGCGCGGATCGGGGTTCAGCCAGCCGATCACGGTCCCCGTCGAGCCGGCAGTTCCGGGTGGATACTGGCTGACGCAGCCGAACTTCATTGAGCCGGAATAGTCGAGCACCATGGCGATATCGCGGGGCCTGTGCGCCGCGGTGGCTCGGGCCAGCATGGGCATGCTCGCCACACCGAAGATGCGGGCAAAGTACGTCGGCTGATCGCCCTTCACCGTCACGCGGACCGCGGTCCACGGGCGACCGTTGATCTTCGCCGTCGGGTCCGCTGCATTAGCGGCGTGGAACGTCGGCTGGAACACCTGCGCCCCGGCGTTGTAGTCGTAGATCCCGATCTCAACCTTATCCACCGAGGAGTCGTTGAAGGCAAAGGTGCTCTGAAGCAGGTAGTTGCCCTTGACCGCCGCCGTGGCGACAGTGATCGCCTCGGGTCGTTTGTTGTTGTAGCTCACTTCGCTGACGCCGACGGGCACGTCGTTGTCGAGGGTGCGGGCTCCGGCCAGAGCCGCGGCATCCGCCGCATTCTGGCACTCGGTGCGCGCTACCATCAGCATGCCCAAGTCCACGGCCAGGGCAATGAACGCGAACAGTGAGAAGCAGGTGATCGCCAGCATCGGCAGAATCGTGCCGCGACGGCGTGGTGATGAGATGCGCATGATGATCAACCTTCGCTGTTGGCCGTGACGATGATGTTCATGTCGTAAGTGGTTTTCATGAGCAGAAAGTTCGGCAGGATCGGGCGATAGGTGCCATTGATGCGCACTGCGATCCGGTCGCCGAATGACGCTCCATTCCAGGCGATCTCACCCGTGTAGGGCGACGTCGGATTCCGCGGCAGCGTCGGGTTCGCGGCTGCGGACTTCCGTGTGACGATCGGCGTGCTCAGAGCGAGTTGGGCATTGTCGCAGGGGAACACTTCAACTTTGTAATTCTCCAGCATCTTGCCATTGCTGGCGATGCGGTTGTCGACGTAGCCTTTGATGCTCGTGTACGGCGTGCCGCCCCAAGTGACATTGTTGTAATCGAAGCTGATGCCCTTATCGAGATTAACAGCCGCATAGCGGGCGGCATCGCGGGCCGCGTTGGTCGACACATGCAGGAAAAAGATAAAGCGGCAGTATTCAAACAGGCCGAACAGGAACAGCAGGAAGACCGAGATCACGACGGACGCCTCCACGGTTGTGGCCCCGCCGCGGCGTCGGTTACTGAGTTTGCGATGGATCAACACGGCACTTCTCCTAAAGACTACGGCGTCGTGGCATTCCACGTCGGCAGGGTGGTCGACACGGTGAACGGTTCATCCACCAGGACACCCCAATCAACCTGATAAAAAATCTCGGTCGGGCGGACGATCCCCAGATCGATCCAGCGGACGCGGTCCCAATCGATCGTCAGCGAAATCCGGAACCGCTGCCCCTTCTGGGCGTTCGACGGCTCCGTGGGATCGGGATCGTACGGATTCGCCTTCACATACGGTGTCAGGAAGATGAAATTCGTTTTGCTGAAGACGTAGCTGCGGTCCAGGCCGGGCAGGCCACCGGTGACGAGGGCAAAGAAGACTGTCTCTTTGACGTTGGGCGATCCGCTGGCGATATTGATGGCGGTGGGCGAACCGCTTTCGTTGACCGTCTTACCCTGAGCGGCGAGACGGGCACCTTCGCGGCAAGCCGTGACGATGACCTGCTGACAGAAGACGAGGCGACCGACCTCCCAGACGCCGATCATGAGCGGCACGAGAACGAACATCAGCACGATCGCGGCCTCAACGGTCGCGGTGCCGGAACGGGTCTGCAAAGACTTGCGATTCGCGATCATGATGCCGTCCTGAGCCGCGCTGCGAGGCGTGGCAGAAAGTCCGTGGGAAGCCTAAGACACGAAATCATGCAACGCCAGCGAACTGCGAAGAAATACGATTGTGCGGGCTGTGCGGATCCGACAGGCAGGGTAATACTGTTCTACAGTTGTGGAAGTTCCGGCTCGTGACGGAAGTCCGCCCACGCTTTTTGTCCGAATCGCCGACATGCACAGACCGGCCACGCTCACCGATGCCGTCGAGGTCGTTCGCAAAAGTCGCCTCGTTTCCGAGGATCGGCTGAGTGTTTACCTCGATGGCCTCCGCGCCGACTGGCCGCTCGATCCCGCACCTGTCGAATTCTTCGACGGTATGGTCCGCCATGGCCTCCTGACAGCATTTCAAGCGACGCAGCTGGGAATCGGCCGCTGGAAGGGATTCGAAATCGGCAACTATCGTGTCCTTGACCGTCTGGGTCAGGGCGGCATGGGGCAGGTGTTTCTGGCGGAGCACCTCACGCTCGGTCGCCGCGTGGCGTTGAAGCTGCTACTAAGCCGACAGACTTCGTCACCCCTCGCCATGGAGCGCTTTGTCCGCGAGGCCCGCACGGCGGCAAAACTCGATCACCCGAACATCATCCGCGTGCATGACATCAACGTCGCGCACCATCCGCCTTACATCGTCATGGAATTCGCCGATGGTGTCACGCTACAGGCATCGGTGTCGCGAAAGGGTCCCTTCGATCCGGGCGAGGCTGCCGGGGTGATCCTGCAGGTGGCCCGCGGTCTCGAGGAAGCGTCGCGACATGGACTGGTCCACCGCGATGTCAAGCCGGCGAATGTGATCATCGATCGCCAGGGTGTGGCCCGCCTGCTCGATCTCGGCATTGTCCGCATCGAGGGCGAAAACCTGACCGGCGAGTACGCGAAGACAGTGATTCTCGGCACAATCGATTACCTGGCTCCCGAACAATCGATCGACAGCTCTGATGTGGACACGCGGGCTGACATCTACAGCCTCGGTGCGACGCTGTATTTTCTGCTGACGGGGACCACGCCGGTGCCTGCCGGGACACTCAAGGACCGGTTGAAGTATCTGCAGACGGTCGATCCGCCCGACCTGCGAATCCTGCGACCGGATGCATCTGCCGGGCTTGCGGCCGTGCTGCGGACGATGATGGCGAAGCGCGCGGATGAGCGCTATCAATCGCCGAGCGCGGTGGTAGAAGCACTGACCCCGCACGCGGTGCAGTTTTCGTCGCAGTCATTGAGTCTGCGGCAGCAGAAGGGCTCGACACTCTCGGACACGAGCGGCACACAGACGCCGCCGGGCGGGACGCGTCTGCCTGCGACGGAAATCACGGAGATGCCGGAGCCGAGCGTGGAGTTTTACAAGCTGCCGGGCAGCACGGACTTGGATGGCGTGAGCTTGGAACTGCAACGGGCCCTGAATGAAATGCAGCCGCCGCGTGTATCAACACGATCGCAGGTGAAGCAATCGCTGCTTCCAACCGTGGACAGCACTAACCAATCTCTGGTCTGGGGCATTGTCTGGGCCGTCGCTGGTTTTGCCGTTATTTTTGGTTTGGTCGGAATTGCGTTCTATATCTGGAAGTGATCCTGGATCGTTCTCATGGCCGCACCGACGACAACCGATGAGCTGCTGACGAACATCCGAAAAAGCGGACTGATCACGGCTGCGCAACTCGAATCGACGCTCGCGGATGCTCCGCTCGAGGAGACGCCCTCGGAGTATCTCAGCCGCCTGGTCAAAAACAATCACATCACACAGTACCAGTCGGAAAAGCTCGCAGTCGGCAAATACAAAGGTTTTGTGCTGGGGCCTTACGTCATACTCGACCGCATCGGCGGTGGCGGGATGGGGCACGTCTTCCTGGCAGAGCACTCGGCCATGCGGCGCAACGTCGCGTTGAAGGTCCTCACGGTCGTTTCCGCCAATGATCAGGTTGCCCGCGAGCGTTTCTTCCGTGAGGCCCGCGTCGCGGCCGGGCTGAATCACCCGAATGTGATTCGCGTCTTCGATCTCCGCCGCGAGGATGCCATCCTCTATCTGGTGATGGAGTACATCACGGGCGACAGCATTCAGCACGTCGTCTCGCGCAACGGTCCGCTTTCGTGGCAGGTCGCCGTGGACTACGCGCGGCAGATCGCGCTCGGGTTGCAGCACGCGCACGAGAACGGCCTCGTCCACCGCGACATCAAGCCCGGCAATCTGCTGCTCTCGCCCGATGGCACCGTCAAGATCATCGATCTCGGCTTGGTACGCTGGGAAGCGGACGAGGAAGGCAAACTCACCGAGCAAGTGGATCGCTCCATTCTCGGCACGGCCGACTATCTCGCACCCGAGCAGGCAGTCAACAGTTCCGCCGTGGACATTCGTGCTGATATCTACAGTCTCGGAGCCACTCTCTACTTCATGCTGGCGGGACGCACAATGTTCCCGGAGGGCAAGACGGCTCAGAAGTTGATGTGGCAACAGTTGAAGATGCCGACACCGATCGAGCAACTGGTGCCGGATTTGCCGCCGGGACTCACTGCGATCATTTCGAAGTGCCTGGCGAAGAAGGCGGCAGACCGGTATGCCACGCCCAACGATCTGGCGGAAGCACTGCTGGCGTGCAGCGCAGGATCTGTTCCGCCTCCGGATCCGTCGTGGTTCCCGGAGAAGCAGCGGGGCGGGCCGTCACTTCTGTCCGATTCCCGCTCCCGGCCGCGACGCCCTGGGCTGGAATCGACGATGATGCTACCGCAGGGCGCGAGTGTGGCGAAGTCGAGTCATCTGTTCAATCTGCCCGCGTCGACGAGTCATGTGCCGACGATGTCGGATCGCGGCAGCGAGACACCTCGACGTTGGCCCTTGCCCGATGCCCGCGTGCCTTTGGTTGCACCGCTGGAAGTGGTACACGATTCGAAACCAGTCTCGCCCGTGATCTGGGTGATCATGGGCGTGCTGCTGACGTTGATCGCCGTCGGCCTCGTACTGCTGACGAAGCCGTTCTGACCTATCGACGTCCGCGACCCAAGCCGCCGCCGCCATCCGAATCAGCTTCCCACATATTCGGGCGGTTGAAGTAGGTCAACACCTGGATCGACTTGGCGAGCTCCATTTTGCTCTCCAGATACGCCATCTGCCCTTGCGACAGGAAGCGGAGATTGGACATGAACTCTGCGAACTCTTTGATGAAGACCACCGGGAAGATGCTGCGGAGGTCGCGCGGGATATCGGAGTCTTCGCCTTTGCCGAGTTGATCGCCCTCTTTCATGGTCTTGGCGAGGCTCTCCGCCGAGCCGTTTGAGTCGCATTCGATCGCCGCACCGTAGATGATCATCTTGCCAAACCAGAGGTAGCAACCGAACATTTTTGCGGATGCCACCTTCTGCGAGAGGGCCGGCAGTGCACCCTTCAGCGGATCGGCGATCTGCTCCTTGAGCCTGTCCTTCAGGTCGCCTTCGGGCCGCATGAGGTTCCAGATGTGAGCCCGGGTCACTTTCTTCCCCGTGTCGCCCAGCTTGGCCTGCATGCTGCCTTCTTTCGGCGAGTTCTTTGCCGCCAGGCTGGCGCGGAGCATCTTCTTCTGGTCGCCGAAGTTCACAATCACCACCATGATCCGGTCGGTCGGGCAGTAGACGTAGGCACCGTTCATCACGCCGGTCCTGGCACCCAGTTTCTGGACTTCGATCCCGTCGAAGGGTTCGGCTTTGCCGCCGAGGCCCGTGTAGAGTGTGGCAACGTTGAAGGGCTCGAGAGACTGAAAGATCAGCATTGCCCCGCTGTTGCTGCCGTTGAGGATCTTTGCGCTCATGGCGTAGTCGATGAACGTGTCCACCGATGCACCGGCGGCTTTGGAGAGGACCTCGCGGCCCTCGTCGAAATCACCGGCCATGGCGGCTTTCAGCTGATCCGCGAAACCGGGATACTTGCCCATGCGCTCGACGTCAACGCCGTGCATGAGATTGCAGTCCGGCGGTACATAGCTCATCAGCCCGCCGATCTTCCCGGTGCCATAGAAGAGCTTGTACCCGACCCAACCGATCGCCGGGGCCACGATCAGTGCTCCGATGAGCATGACCCAGAGGATCACCGGGTTCGATTTCTTGATCTTGACTTTGCGCTTCTTGGGGACGTTCGACTTTTCGCCGCCGGCGCCCGATTTGCCTTTCTTTTTCTTGCGGCGGGGACGATCATCGCCACCACCGCCAGCGAGGGCTTTCTGCTTCTTCGGGATCGGCTTCGCCTCCGCGGCATCGAAGACGTGCCCGCAGCGCGGACACTCGATCGCCTCTTCGGCCTCGGGGGCCTCATCGAACCGGAGCTTTGCTTCGCATTCCGGGCAGCGCGTTTGAAAAGCCATCGGACCACTCCACTTGCTGCTGTTAGTATTGCGTCGGAATCAGTCCCGACAAGTGAAAAGACACCGTATGCGCCGGCCCTGCGGGTAATCATCGCCGTGCAACTGCCCGGTTCCCCCTGCCTCGGCTTGACGAAACCCGCCCGGAACGCCACGCTGAGGGATGAATGATTGTCTGAATCCGGAGCTACCGATGATCCGCGCCACTGGCCTCATCCTGCTGTTTTCGACGCTGGCGTCCGCTCAGGAGGGTGCCGCGGTCAAGCCGCTCAAAGCCGGCGACCCGATTCCGCAGACCTTCCGGGCCTTCCTCGCGGCGGATCAGCGCTTCGAGAAAGACAGCCCAAAAAACCGCCCGAAAAAACTGCACGACCTCGTCACCGACAACGGTCTGAACCCCGTCCTGGTTGCGTTTGTGCGAACCGCACCCGCCGCGGATACGCCCGCCGCCAAGCTGGCCCGAGCCATGAGTGGCTTGGTCACCACCTTCAAACCCGAGCGGCTCGGGGCGTTCATGCTCTTCATCACGCTCGACAAAGAGTATCAACTCGAAGAGAACCGCGACCCCAAAGCCGAAGCCGCCGCAAACCTGTCCGCACAACTGCAGAGCGGCAATGTCCCCTTCGGCCTCGCCGCGAAAGAATCAGACGCGACCAAGGCCTGGGGGCTCTCGGCCAACGAGGAAATCGTGGTCATCTACTACAACCGTATGATCGTGCAAAAAGTCTGGACCTTCGCCGCCGACAAGCTTCCGACGGATGATGACATCAAAGCTATTCAATCGTGTGTGGAAACGCAATTGAAACCGAAGCGGTGAGTCAGTCATCGTCATCGACGTCGTATTGCAGTTTGGTGACGTTGGCGTGGTAGAGCCAGAGGAGTATGACGGTGACCACGCCGCAGCACTGTCCGATGAGAATGGACTTGGAAGCTTGATTGTAAATGCTGCCGTATTCTAACAGCCAATAATATCCGAACTGGCATACTGCAAGCAATAATCCGAATATTAGGCCGAACCAAGGCCGCAGGCGTAGATAAATTGCGGTGACGAGAAACATAAAGGGCAACACATAAAGAATTCCCCATCTGCAGCCATAACGGACTAGTTCCAATTCATAAGATGGGTCGTAATGATATGCGCGCCGAAGACTCCCAGCGTCCCAACTCCATGTATTGTAGTGGAATTCCAGTAACATCCAGGTCTTGTCATTGACATAGATTGAGAGTGTGATCGCCGCTTGGAGTGCAAAGAACCCGAAACCGAGAATCAGCCATGCCCGCATTGCGTTATGGCGGATTCCCACTTTATTGCTCTCGGCGTCCACAGCCTCAGCATGGTTGAGATTGCGGACGTTGAACGTCATTAACAGCGCACCAGTCACACCACAAAGTACGCTATAAAGTATGGAGCGTAGAAATACGTATTCAGATAGCTCATAATCAAAGATCAGCATACCAATGCCAGTCAACGCAAATGGCATCAACAGACTGAGTGCGAGGAACAGGTGTGGACGGAGCCGAATGCGGACACAGAGCAAAAAGAGCATAGCTGGCAGCACGTACTGCAGGAAAAGGAAAAGTACCTCGCCTGCCGTCGAATCGGTCAGCCAGCCACTGGCGCGAGCAGATCTATTCAGGACAGCTGGTCCCCATCTGGCGCCGGTCCAGAACAAGTCCGATACCTCGCCCGCGATGAGCTCCACCAGCGGGATCAGCGCCTGGAATGCGATGACGCCGAGAATCGCGATCAGCACCGTCCGCCACGTTTTGCCGGTCATGGCCACCTCGGCACTTGAGCCGGTGAATCGGGGTTGCGGGATTCGCCGGTGTCGCTATCGTCCTGCGTTCGGGGGAAAATGCAAGGGGGGCCGCGGCGTGAAGATGATTGTTTTTTGCTGCGCATTTTGCGTGGCATTCGGCTGCGGGACAACGCGAAACACCGACACTGCCCGCGCCGCCACTGAGATGCTGCTCGTCAGCCAGGCGATCGACCGCGCCGTCGAGGAAGTTAATTTCAGCGCGCTTGCCAACCGTACCGTCTTTCTCGATGTGACTTATCTCGACGCCAGCACCGTCGATCGCGGCTACTTGGTCAGCAGCGTCCGCCATCATCTCGCCGCCAGCGGGGCATTGCTCAACGACGACAAGAAAGCCGTCGAGTTTGTCGTGGAGCTTCGTGCGGGGACGATTGGCACCGATCGTTCGACGATGCTGATTGGCACACCGGCGATCAGCATGCCGGCGATTGTGCCCGGCGTCCCCAGCAGCATTCCCGAAATCGCACTCTACAAGCGCAACGATCAGAAGGGCGTCGCCAAGATCGGCGTCTTCGCATACCATCGAGCCACCGGCCGTGGGATCTGGCAAACCGACACCATCCAGGAAGTGAGCACACTTAAGGATCGCTGGGTCCTCGGCAGCGGCCCGTATTCCTCGGGTAGCATCCGTAAGTCCACCCAGTTTGCCGGGCATGAAATACCGGATATTCCGCTCATCAGTAGCACACCGCCCGAAGATCCGAATCTACTCCACGCGACGATGATCAGCGAACTGGGTCCGCAACCTGCCACTCTGGGACTGATTGGCGGCATGCACGCCGGCGTTGCAGCGACGAAGTGACATCATAGTTTCACTCGCCGGAACCGCTTGCCAGAAATCGAGGGCTCGCCCGACCATATGAATGTTTTTTCCTGCAGCGAGATCGATAATGTTGTCTATTGGAGCAGGCCAGAACTGATGGCCCGCACGCTGCCCGGCGTGCTCCTCACTTTTCGAAGGGAGCACCTTTGATGACCACTGTCTCACACTTCAATTCCGAAGTCCGGTCCTGGCTCACCGCTGAAGACGGTGTCGACGACTTTGCATCGGTGGCCGGCTGCAGTCTCGACGAGCCGTTCAGCGAGGACACGCCCCAGGAAATCATCGATGCCTACACTGAGTTCAGTTGGATGAGTAACGACTGAATGGCGAACCGTGCTTACACAGCCGATGCACTCTCGCTCGGTGACTACACACTCGAGGGTGCCGAAGCGCATCATCTGGCCACCGTGCTCCGGGCTCAGCCGGGGCAGGCTATCACACTCTTCAATGGCGACGGTGCCGATTGGCATGCCGAGATCGCTGCCGTCGCCAAGAAACGTCTTGAACTCCGGATCGTGGAACGCATCGCTGTGCACCGCGAGCGCGAGCACCCATTGACCATTGCCGCGGCGATGCCGAAGGGCGACCGCGGCGACTTCATGATCGAAAAGCTCACCGAGCTTGGCGTGACGAACTTTGTACCGCTGATCACGGAGCGCACCGTCGTCGTGCCGAAAGAATCACGCATCGAGAACCTGCGGCGGGCGGTCATCGAAGCCAGCAAGCAGTGCGGCCGCAATGTGCTGATGCACGTCAGCGAGCCAATGAAATGGAGCACGTTTGCGGCGAGCGAGTTGCCCGCGACGCGGATCCTGCTCCACCCCGGCGGCGGAACCATGCCGGCGGTGACCGAGGCGGTGATCGCGATCGGCCCGGAAGGCGGCTTCACGGACGAGGAAGCTCGTATTGAGGGCTGGAATGTCGCATCGCTGGGGCCGCGGATCTTGAGAATTGAAACCGCAGCCATCGCTGCGGTCTGTTGAGATTACATCTCTTTCAACTTCATCAGTGCATCTTTGAACTCTGCCGCGCTTTGAAATCGCTCGTGGGGTTCTTTGCCGATCGACTTCAAGAGGAACTGTTTCGTCGCGTCGTCGATTTTGGGGTTGAGGTCCACCGGATTACGCGGGGGTTGGTTCATTCGCCGGCGGAAGTTCTCTTCGCTGTTCGCGGTGCGCTCCCAGGGGAGGTTGAAGGTGTAGCACTCGTAGGCGGTGACGCCGAGCGCAAAGAGATCGACGCGGTGATCGGTGGGCCGCCGTCGGATCAGTTCACCGGCGAGATACTCCGCAGTGCCGGTGCGGTTGCCCGGTGCGCAGAACGGTGGCGTGTATGGGATCGTCAAACCGAAATCGATCAGCTTGAGCACGCCTTCGCTGTTGACCATCACATTGCGCGGACAGAGATCGCGGTGCAGCCATTTGTTGTCGTGCAAATACTGCAACGCATCCGCGAGTTGACCGAGGTAGTTGATGCGGTTGCCTTCCAACTGTTTGTTTTTCGTCTCGACGAGGTAGTTGAGCCCCAAACCCTCGATCCATTCCATGACCAGATAGGGTTCATTGGTCTTGTCGATCGCACCGTATTCATACGTCCGCACGCAGTTGACGTGATTCAGCGAGGCGCAGACTTCACCCTCGCTCGGCTTGTTCAGCCCCTTGAACCGCTCCTCGAATTTCTTCGTCTTCTCCTTGTCCATGACCTTCAGGCAGACGGTGCGACCAAGCGTGTTGTCGTAGGCCTGGTAGACCTTGGACATGGAGCCCTGCCCGGTGCGGCCGCGGAGATCCCAGCGCTTCATGACCGCGCGCTTGCTGTCCTTGCCCTTCTTGGCCACTTGAGGGCCCTTGGGTTTGCCGCCAAAGAGAAAGTCGAACATACCCACAGGTTGACCCCTTCACTCTTTTGAATCTTACTACTGTCCGCTGCCGAGATACCAGCGGTGACGCGAGAGCTTGACATACGGACGCCATTTCTTTTCGTCGCAGAGTTCTTTCGCATAGGCATCCGGATCGGCAACGCGCTCATCGACATAGAAGTAGAGAGGGTTCCGATCGATCGACATCCCGGCCGAAACCTCAAATCCGTACGCTTTGCCTTCCACGACTGTCAGTGAGTAGTTCATGCGAACGCCCCATGCATCGGGTAGCTCGTGTGCATACTTCAAACCGTTCGGCAGTGATTTCACATGAGGGAGCACGCGTTCGAATTCATTGAGCCGCCGACGCTCATCGAGGTATTCGGATATGACCTTGGGCGGGAAAATGATTGCCGCGCTCAGAAGAACAAACCCGATAATCCACCAACGGCGACGTTTCATGACTTCACTGTATATTGCAAAAATCGATGAGCCGCGCGACTTCGGTGCGCAGGTCGCGGCGGTGAACAATCCGGTCGACGAAGCCATGTTTGAGCAGGAACTCGCTGGTCTGGAATCCTTCAGGGAGCTCGAGCCGGATCGTGTTCTTGATCGTGCGGGCCCCGGCGAAGCCGACCATCGCCTTCGGCTCGGCGAGCGTGAAATCGCCCTGGAACGCCCAACTCGCGGCAACGCCGCCCATCGTGGGATTGGTGAGCACGCAGATGTAGAGCCCGCCCGCAGCATCGTAGCGTGCGAGAGCCGCGCTGACTTTCGCCATCTGCATGAGCGACAGAATACCTTCCTGCATGCGGGCCCCGCCGCCGGAGCCACTGACGAAGATCAACGGCAAACGTTCCTCCGTCGCCCGCTCGGCGGCACGGGTCAGCTTCTCCCCGACCACGGAGCCCATGCTGCCGGCCATAAACGCGAAGTCGGTGATGCCGAGGATCACCGCACGACCACGGATGAACCCACGACCCGTGACGGCAGCGTCTTTCATGCTGGTCTTTTTCTGCTCGTCGGCGATGCGCTTCACATACGGCTTTACATCAAAGAAATTCAACGCATCCACTGGCGCGATGTCCGCGTCGAATTCCTCAAAGGTGTTCTCGTCGAGCAGTTGCACCGTGCGTTCGCGGGCTGAGACATAAAAATGGTGATCGCAGCCACTGCAGACCTGGTGATTGGCCGCGATGTCTTTCTTGAAGAGCGTAGATTTGCACTGCGGACATTTGATCCACAGCCCTTCGGGGACGCCACGCTTGGTGATGTCGCTCATGCGTCGTCAATTTGAGCCAGTGAAGCGAAACTCTTGCCTTCGACGTACGCCAGGAAGGCTCCACCACCAGTGCTGACGTGAGTCATTTTGCTGTCGTAGCCGTACTGCTCGACCGCCTCCGCGGTCTCGCCGCCGCCGACCACCGTGACGGCTCCGCTCTCGGCCATCGCCTGAGCCACACCTTTGGTGCCTTCGCTGAACTTCGGCTTCTCGAACCAGCCGACGGGACCATTCCAGATCACGGTCTTCGCCGTCTTGATCTTCTCGCAGAACATAGCCAGCGTCTTGGGTCCGATATCGACGCCTTCGTAGCCAGTGTCAATTTTGCCTTCGAAGACTTTCGTGGCGTCGAGGTCATCGGACTTCGCCGCCAGCGAGTCCACAGGGAGTGTGATCTTGGTGCCGACATGTTTGAGCAGTGGCTCCGCGGCGGCGAGCTCCTCGGCGGCGACCTTCGTGCTGCCGACATCGACACCCTTGGCCTTGAGGAACGTGTAGGCCATCTTGCCGCCGATCAGCAGGTGATCGACCTTGGTAAGCAGGGCGTTGATGAACGCGATCTTGTCGCTAACCTTGGCTCCGCCCATCACCGCCAGCACGGGCGACTGAGGTTTGAACATGAGACCGTCGATAATCTCCAGCTCCTTGGCGACCAGCAGTCCCACGGCTCGCGGTTTGCCGACGGCTTTCAGTGCCGCGGGCACGGCGACCATGCTGGCGTCGCTGTCGTTGTGGCAGGTGCCGAATGCGTCATTCACATACGCGTCGCCGAGGGCGGCGATCTCTTTGGCAAACTCGGGGTCGTTTTTCTGCTCGCGCGGATCAAAACGCACATTCTCCAACATGACCACGTCGCCGGGCTTCATCGCGGCGACCATCGCAGACACTTGCGGACCGACGACAGTGCTGCCTGCCTTCTGAACTGGCTGATCGAGCAGGTCGCCCAATCGCTCGGCAACTTTGTCCATCGTCAGCAGCTTGTCTTTGGCGGGGTCGCCGCTCGGCCGCCCGAGATGGCTCATCGCGATCACCGACGCCCCAGCCTTCAGCAGCGCCTTAATCGTCGGCAGCGCACCGCGAATGCGGCGATCATTCTTGATCTCGCCCGAGATCTTGTCCAGCGGCACATTGAAGTCCACGCGGATGAGAACGCGCATGCCCTGGAGGTTGCCGAGATCAGCGATGGTTTTCTTTGGCATTCTTCACTCAAAAAACAGAACGCGGATCGGACGCGGTCACAGAAGTATGATCCGTTCCACTCCGCGCCAATCCGCGTTCTCGGGGTTTAGGATTTGGAAACCATGTATTTTAACAGGTCCACGCAGCGGTTGCTGTAGCCCCATTCGTTGTCGTACCAGCTCACCAGCTTGAAGAACTTGCTGTTGAGTTCGAGGCCGCTACCGGCGTCGAAAATACTGCTGTGCGCGTCGTGTACGAAGTCGCTCGACACCACTTCATCGGTCGTGTAGCCGAGCAGGCCTTTCATGTAGGTCTCGCTCGCCTTCTTCATGGCGGCGCAGATGTCTTTGTAGCTCGTTTCCTTGACAGTCTTGACCGTGAGATCGACGACGCTGACGGTGGGCGTCGGCACGCGGAACGCCATGCCGGTGAGCTTCCCCTTCACTTCGGGGCAGACGAGCGCCACCGCTTTCGCGGCTCCGGTGCTGCTGGGAATGATGTTCACCGCCGCGGCCCGACCGCCTTTCCAGTCCTTCTTGCTCGGTGCGTCGACCGTCTTCTGCGTCGCGGTGTAGGCGTGGATGGTCGTCATCAAGCCTTCGTCGATGCCGAAGCCTTCCTTGAGCAGCACATGCACGACCGGTGCAAGGCAGTTCGTGGTGCAGCTTGCGTTGCTGACGATTGCGTGCGCTTTCGGGTCATACTTCTCGTGGTTCACGCCCATCACGACGGTCACGTCTTCGCCCTTGCCCGGTGCGGAGATGATGACCTTCTTCGCCCCCGCCGTGATGTGACCTTTGGCTTTTTCGGCCTCGGTGAAGAGCCCCGTGCACTCGATGACGTATTCGACGCCGAGGGCTTTCCACGGCAGAGCCTGCGGACCTTCCTTGATCGCCAGGCACTGGATGCTATGACCGTTGACCACCAGCATGTCGTCATCCGCAAGGTCGGGCTTCGATTTGCGGGAGGTCACCTCGGCTTTGAAGCGCGTCTGAGTGCTGTCGTACTTGAGCAGGTAGGCGAGGTTGTCCGCGCTGACGAGGTCGTTGACCGCGACGACGTCGAAATCTTTGCCGAGGAGCCCCTGCTCGACGAGAGCCCGGAAGACCAGCCGGCCGATGCGACCGAAACCGTTGATGCCGACTTTGATCGCTGCCATTCCTTCATCTCCTCAGAGGTGCGTTTTTTGCTAGCTATTAGCCTATGGCCGGCGCGTCTGTCGGCGACCCTTGCAAGGATCTCTCCATGTCGAAGACAGTTCGCGTCGCGGTCACTGGCGCCGGTGGAAATGTCGCGTATGCCATGCTCGCTCGCCTGGCGTCGGGTGAGGTGTTCGGGGCCGATACCGAGGTCATCCTGCACCTGCTGGAGATCCCGAAGAAGGCCGACTGGACGCCGCCGAACCCCTCCGCACGGCAGCCATTGGACATTGCCGAGGGGAACGCGATGGAGCTTCTCGACTGCGGGTTCAAGACGCTGCGCGATGTGATCGTCACGGACGACGCCAACGTGGCGATGAAAGATGTGAACTGGGCCTTGCTAGTAGGTGCGGCTCCGCGCGGGCCGGGTATGGAGCGGAAGGACCTGCTGAGTCTGAACGGCCGCATCTTCGTGGGACAGGGCAAAGCCGTCGCCAAGAACGCCGCCAGCGATGTCAGGGTGCTCGTGGTCGGCAATCCGTGCAATACGAACTGTCTGGTCGCCTATCAGAATGGCAAAGAGGTGCCCGCGGATCGCTGGCACGCCATGACGCGGCTCGACCACAACCGCGGCGTCAGCGCCCTCGCTGTCAAAGCTGGCGTCGCCAACAAGGACGTCACTTGCATGACCATCTGGGGTAACCACTCCAACACGCAGTGGGTCGATTTCCAGAACGCGAAGATCAAGGGCAAGCCCGCTACGGAAGTGATCACCGATCGCGCCTGGCTCGAAGGCGATTTCCTCGCCCAGTGCCAGAACCGCGGAGCCGCGATCATCAAAGCCCGCGGGCTCTCCAGTGCGTTGAGTGCCGCGAACGGCGCGATCGATCACGTCAAGAGCTTCGTGCAGGGCACCGACGCCGGCGACTGGACGAGTGCCGCGATCGTCAGCAACGGCGAGTACGGCGTGCCAAAGGGCCTCGTCTTCGGCTACCCGTTGACCATTAAGAACAGCGACTGGAAAGTGGTCGAGGGTCTGAAATTCGACGCCTTCGGCGACGCGGCCTTCAAGAAAACTCTGAATGAGCTTCTGGAAGAGCAAGAGGCCGTGAAGGACATGCTGCCGAAGTGAGCGACGCCATGACTTCCGGGTATTCGGGCACGCCATTGGTGAAGAAACTCGGCTACAAGTCGGGCTACCGCGTTCACCTCGATGGCGTGCCCGAGAACTATGCCGAATTGGTCGACCCGCTTCCGGAAGACGTCAGTTTCGTGGCCAAGCTGACGAAACCGGTCGACATGATTCACCTGTTCACCGTGAGTGCTGCCGAACTGGCGGCTAAGCTGAATCGCTTTTTGCCGAAGCTGGAGCAGGCTGGCATGATCTGGGTGTCGTGGCCCAAGAAGGCGAGCAAAGTATCGACGGACATCACCGAAGACACGATCCGCGAGGTCGCGCTCCCGCTGGGGCTGGTGGATGTGAAAGTCTGTGCTGTGGATGCGACATGGTCAGGATTGAAGCTCGTCATTCGCGTAGCCAACCGTAAAATGCCATCATGAGTACCGCGAAAAACGTCCTCGGCACGCCGCTGCAATCCTGTTCCACCAAGCCGCTCACGGGATTCTACCGCGACGGATGCTGCAACACAGGCATCGATGACCTCGGACTGCACCTCGTCTGCTGCCAGGTCACGGCTCCCTTCCTCGCGTTCAGTGCCAGCCACGGCAACGATCTCAGCACGCCGCACGATGAATGGGGCTTTCCCGGACTCCAGCCCGGCGACCGCTGGTGCGTCTGCGTCACACGCTGGAAGGAAGCCCTCGAAGCGGGAGCCGCCTGTCCGATCGTGCTCGAAAGCACGCACATCAGCACTCTCGAATTTGTGGATCTCGAAGACCTGCAGAAGCACGCACTCTCGGCGACGCGTTCGTGACAGGCTCGCTGTGCGGACCTGTTCAATCGTAGAATCCACTCATGGCTGACGACGCCTCGAAAACCCATCTCCAACTGCCCGCTCTGACCACGGTCATGCCGACCGTGCCGCACGGCACGCTGAAATCGCGGACGTTCATCGGCTTGCTGGTGGCTCAGTTCCTCGCGGCGTTCAACGATCAGGCCATCCACGCCGCGGCGATGTTCTTCGCCATCAACACTCAGTTCCTCACGGAAGAGAACGCCATCTCGCTGATGCCGATCCTCTTCTACGCACCCTGGGCGATCTTCGGCACCGTCGCAGGGTGGCTCGCGGACCGCTATCCCAAGCGGCAGTCGCTGGTGTTCTGGAAGCTCGCCGAGGTGCTCATCTGCATCGTCGCTCTTGCGGGATTCTACTTTGGCCGCCATGGTGAACCGACGCTTGGTCCATGCCTCTGCCTGGCGGCGGTCTTCCTCATGGGCACGCACTCGGCGTTTTTCGTGCCGGCGAAATACGGCGCGATGCCCGAGATCCTTCCGCCGCACCTGCTCTCCAAAGGCAACGGCATCCTCGAGAGCCTCTCGTTCCTCGCGGTCATCCTCGGCACGGTCAGCGGCGGCGTCCTGTCATACCTCTACCTCGGGGACGAAGAGATCATCGGACTGATCCTCCTCGGACTCGCCATCATCGGTGCTGTGGCGAGTCTGCTGATCCGCAAAATGACCGCGGCGAACCCTACCAAACCGTTCCCGCCCTACATCTTTGGCCCGCTCGTCGCCAACATCCGCACCTTGCTGGGCTCGCCTGCTCTGCGGGTCGCATTGCAGGGGATCGCGTTCTTCACCTTCGTGGTCGCGTTCATGCGGGCCGCCGTCTACATGCTCGGCGAAAGTCAGAACCCGCGTTGGGACGAACTGAAAACGAGCGTCGTCGTCGGCTGCACCGCGTTTGGCATCGGTCTCGGGAGCCCGCTGGCAGGATGGCTCTCCGGCCGCAGAATCGAGTTGCGACTCGTCCTGGTCGGTGCTGCGGGGATGATCGCTTTGCTCGTCGCCGCAGGCCTGGCCATCGAACGGATCGCTATTCTCGTCGCCTGCATTGTGGGCATCGGCTTTTTCACCGGGTTCTACATCGTGCCTCTGTTCACGCTGCTGCAGCACAAAGCACCGAAGAGCAGCAAAGGCGACATGATCGCCACCAGCAACTTCGTGAACGTGACCGGGGCGATCGCGGCGACGCTGCTGTTCAAGCTGGTGGTCGTCGCCGCCCACAGCACCGGGCTCGCACCACCGGTGAGTGAAGCCAGTCGCACGCAAGTCGTCAGCGGCGTGGTGACAGAGGCAATCTATTCGCACGGTCGGCCAGTCTATGTCGTCGTGGAGTCGCAGGGTGTGCCAGTGCCGGTGGGGACGATGCCGACGCGGGACCACGGCCGCAATCTGGCCGATGTGGCCAGGCACATTTTCGACGGTGGCGAGGCGGAGGTGCTGGAGGTGGATAGAGCCGTCGAGCTGGGCACGCGGCCCCGCGTCGATGTGACGAAGTTTGTCACCGTCGGTGTGACACACTATGACATTGTCCTCGCTGGCGACCCGGTGGCCCGCGACTACGACAATCGCCACCTGCCGCGGTTTCTCTTCTTCGGGGCTGCCGCGATGACGCTGCTGATCGCGCTCATGCTCCTGCGGCCGATCCGGCGCCTTCGCCGCGATGGCGTGTAGGTCGCCGGGCACGACAAAGGCAGGACAAATCCGCATAATCACTGTTTCGCTTTGAGGTTCGCGATGGCTGTTCTGTTTCAGATCAACAATGCCTGCAAGAGCTACGGTGACCAGGTTCTCCTTGACCACGCCGACGCCACGATCACCGACACGACCAAGATCGGCTTCGTCGGCCGCAACGGCGCGGGAAAGTCCACGCTGCTGCGCATTCTCCTCGGCGAGGAGGAACTCGACAGCGGCGACGTCAGCCGAAGTTCCAGCCTGCGGCTCGGCTACCTCCGCCAGCACGATCCGTTTCTCCCCGGCGAGACCGCGCTCGACTTCCTCATGCGCGACTCCGAACAGCCCGACTGGAAGTGCGGCGAAGTGGCAGGGCAATTCGAGCTCAAAGGCACCTATCTCAATGGCCCCATCGACAAGCTCTCCGGCGGCTGGCAGACCCGTGTCAAACTCGCCGCCCTCCTGCTGCACGAACCCAATCTGCTCATGCTCGACGAGCCGACCAACTTCCTCGACCTCCGCACACAGATCCTGCTCGAGCACTTTCTCAAGGGCTTCCGCGCCGGCTGCCTGATCGTCAGCCACGACCGGGCTTTCCTCGGCGCCACCTGCAATCACACCATCGGGCTCTCCCGCGGCAAGCTCACCAGCTTCCCCGGCAAGGTCGATGCGTTCATGGACTACCAGCGTGAGAACGTGCTCCGCGATCAGCGGTCCAATGCGGCAGTGATGGCGAAGAAGAAGCACCTCGAAGACTTCATCGCACGCAACAAGGCCCGGGCCGCAACGGCGAAGCTGGCCCAGTCGAAAGCCAAGGCCCTGGAGAAGCTGGAGTTCACGGAGATCATCGGAGACGAGGCGACCACGCGGATCCGGTTGCCACGGATCGAGCCGCGCAAAGGGCCGGCACTCCGCTGCCGTGAGGTGAGCATCGGCTACCCTGAGCGTGTCATCGCCACGGAGATCGACTGGGAAATTGATCACGGCTCCCGCGTCGCGATCGTTGGCGACAACGGTCAAGGCAAGACCACCTTCCTGCGGACGCTCGTGGCCTCGCTCCCGCCGCTCAAGGGCGACGTCCGCTGGGGTCACGGCTGCAAGATCGGCACCTACGCGCAGCACGTCTACACCTCGCTGCCGCCGAAGATGACGGTCCTCGATTACCTCCACGACCAGGCGACCTTCGGCAAGAAGGATCAGGAGATTCTCGATCTGGCCGGGTCGTTTCTGTTCCGAGGTCAGGCGGTTCACAAACCCGTCAGCGTGCTCTCCGGCGGCGAGCGGGCCCGACTCTGCCTCGCGGGGCTCATCCTCTCCGACTACAACGTGCTCATCCTCGACGAACCGGGGAACCACTTGGACTTGGATACTGTCGAAGCGTTGGCCGAGGCTCTCACGCAGTATGAGGGCACCGTGATTTTCACCAGCCACGACCGCACGTTTCTGAAGACTGTGGCGACGAGCATTGTGGAAGTCCGCGACGGCCGCGTGGTCGCTCACAACGGCAAGTACGAAGCCTATCTGGCCAAAGTGAACGACGAGATCGATGCCGGCGAGCGTGAACTGGCCAACGAACGCGCCAAGCTCCCGGACGAAGTCCGGCACGTGCAGAAAGCCCGCGTTCAGAAAACGGAGAAGGAACTGCGCAAGGAGCTCAAGAGCGTGGAGCGACAGATTGCCGCGCTCGACGAGCAGAAGAAGACCGCCATCGGTGATGAGATCGCGGACGTCGATCAGCAGTTGAGCAAAGCCCAGGACCGCTGGGCGGAGATCTACGAAGACTTGGGCGGCGACATCTGACCCGCTTCGGCCGACTCGCCGAACTCGATCGAGTACTTGAAATTGGCAAAGGCGATTTTGTCTTTGGGCAACAGGGCCGCACGGCGGATGCGCTGGCCGTTGACGCGCGTGCCGTTGGTGCTGCCCAGATCGCGGACAAGGATCAGCCCCTCGGTGCGGACCAGCACGCAGTGCAACTTCGAGACGCTTTTGTGATCAAGCGCGATGTCGCAGTCGGCTTCGCGGCCGACGAGCGTCAGATCTTTGATGATTTCAATCGGCGAGCCGCCTTCGAGCGGAACCAGACGCGCTTTCATCGTCGCTCCTGCGGATTCGCGGCGAGTGTCTTGGCGCGGTCGGCCAGTTTCCTGGCGTGAGCATTGCGGCCGGGGTGATGTGCTTCAAACCGGGCGGCATTGGCAAAGTAGCGATCCCAGGCGTCTTTCGCCACGGCCCAGTCGGCGGCCGCCCGCACACCATCGCCCGACTTGTGGAACCGCGTCTGGGTCCGCTCCGCCTGCTCGTGCTTGCTCAACGCAAACAGATACGCGAGATCGTTGGCGGCCAGAACGGCGATCGCATTCCGCACCGCGACGCCCGCTGGGCCTTTCGGGTTCCAGACCTGGTTGATCTGGGCTTGGGCTTCGGGCCGCCTGGCTGCATTTTCGGGGAGGTTGGTCAGGGCCAAATCCACGTAGGCTTTGTTGGTCGCCGCGTACCATTCGCGGAGAGCTTCGGATTCAGCACGGACGTTTTCGGTGAGTCGTGCGAAGTTGCGGTCGAGTTCCCCGAGTTGGCGCACGACCTCGTTGAACTGTCCCCGTTGCTGGCGCTCGCGCAGGCCGCTGTCGAATAGCATGGCTTTGTATTCCATGCCCTCGCTGCCGCGAAAGTGCTGACGGGCGGATTCGTTGGTCAATTCGGCCGGTGCGGGCAGCACCGCAGCCGGGCCCTGCGGTTCGATCTGGCTGACGAGGAACGCGAGTTGATTCGGGCCAAGCGGTTTGGCATCGTAGCCGCCTTCGTCTTTCGGAGTGAACGAACCCAGAACATGCGGCAACGAGTAGGGATCGTCGTTCACCGTCGGCGAATAGATCGGGCCATCAGGCACGCTCACGGCGAGCTTGAGGCCGGTCTTCTCCTCCAACAGCTTCATCCGCGGAGTGACCGCATTCAACGGCACGGCGAAATATCCCACCGCCGAGGCCACGGCTTCAGGCGGCACGGTGAAGGGGGACTTCTTCGATTCGATCCATGCCGTGACGAGTTGCGGTGTGGCCTTGGCGGCCTTCAGCTTGGCAGGCATGACTTCGCCAATCCAGGGGTCGAAGAGAATGACATCGTCGCCGTCACGGACGCCGACAGCCCAGAATACACCGCGTGGCGATGATCCATCGAATCGTGCTTTTGTCTCGAGCCCCGGCGGGCCGACAAGCACGGGGTCGAGGCCAAGCTGCCGGGCCAGGGCAAAAAATGCCATCTCGCGTTCGGCTCCGCTGCCATAGCCACGGCGAAGAGCAAATTGCGGCGGAATCGGCGGCATGGGGGCCTGACCCTGTGGCGTGGAAAGGATCCACGGCCGCAGGTACATCTGCCGACAGACCCAGTCGAATGCCGCCTTGGCTCGCTCCGGCACTGGTAGATCGTCGACATCCAGACTCGCTGCAACCTGCCGGAAAAACAGACATTGACCAAGGTAGTTTGCGTCCATGCCTGAGAACGATTTCAAGCTCCAGTCTTTGACCTCGTCATCGCTCGGATGCAGCTTCGCGACGAGGGCATCCGTGTCCATCGCGGGCAGCGACTGGTTCTGGGCGTCGAGTGCGCTGTTGAGTTGATGAATCACCCGGCGGGCGGTGGCGATGTCGGGCGTGCGATTGAACTCCTCCGCGGCGACGGGCCAGGGATCGACAGGCTTTGCCGGGCCGGAGACAGCCGTGCTGCTGCCGTTGTCGACGCGTGTGCAGCCGATCGCGAGGAGAACAGCTAAGAAACCCGCATGCTTCATCGTGACTCCTGATCAATCCGCGAGTGCGTCCCGTATACGCAGGCACGATGCGATCAACTTCGGCAACTCCGCGAGCGGTATCATGTTCGGGCCGTCGCTCGGGGCCTGGTCCGGATCCGGGTGCGTTTCCAGAAACAGTCCATCGCAGCCCGCAGCGACGGCGGCTTTCGCCAGCGTTGGCACCATGCTGCGGTCGCCACCGGTGCGGTCCCCGAGCGCGCCCGGTGTCTGTACGCTGTGGGTGGCATCGTAGATCACAGGTTTTCCGAGGGCCTGCATCCAGGGGATGGCGCGGAAGTCGTTGACGAGCAGGCCGTAGCCGAAGGTGGTGCCGCGTTCGCAGAGCAGCACGTTATCGTTGCCGTGTTCTTTGAGCTTGGCGACGACGTTTTTCATGTCCCAAGGGGCCATAAATTGGCCTTTTTTTACGTTGACCACTTTCCCGGTGCGGGCACAGGCACTGAGCAGATCGGTCTGGCGGGCGAGGAAAGCCGGGACTTGGAGGATGTCGCAGACCTGCCCGATCGCCGCGGCCTGGGAGGCGTCGTGGACATCGGTGGTGACGGGCAGCCCGGTTTCGCTCCTCGCAACAGCGAGGATTTGCAGGCCTTCGTCGATGCCCACACCGCGGAACGACTTGCCCGAGGAGCGGTTGGCTTTGTCGAAGCTGGCTTTGAAGACGGCATTGATTTTGAGCGTGTCGGCGATCTTGCGGACCTCGCGAGCCACGCCGAGGCAGTGCTCACGCGACTCAATGACGCACGGCCCGAGAATCCACAGGAGTGGATGACCATCTCCGACCCGGTAGTCTTGCACTGTGACCATAGGTTCAGGATAGTGCCCTGGCCGCGATGAGAGGAGAGCGGAATCGGTCAAGCCCAACTGATGCTGTTTGAAAAAAGTTCCCGGCATTGCAAAAGTTGCTCTCCCAACTTTCGGGCCACTCGATTAAAGTCCCGCAATCTCGCGGCATGGAGGCTCGCGTGGCTCGGCCCTGGCGATTGCGTCACAAACTTACTCTCGGCCTGTTCCTGGTCGTCGCCAGCATTGCGCTCCTGCTTGGGGGCGCGATCTTCGGGCTGTCGTCGTTCCTTGACGCCAGCCACACGACCAGCCACAAGCTCACCCTCATGCAGGTGACGGTGATCCTCCGCGATCACGTCAACAAGATGTCGGTGCCACCGTCCGACGGCGGCGACACCGCCATTCCGCAGCGGCAGCGCGAGCGAAACTGGATCGGGCACTTCATCAATCTCTCTGACCGGGCGACGTCTGACTACCGCACCATGATGGACGACGGCCAGGACTACGGCGACACCGACCCCGACGACGGCGCCGGGGAACGCCAACTCCTCGACAGCATCGAGAAGCAACTCGCGAGCCTGAAATTCGCCGTGGACGACACCCGCAACAGCACAAGTTCACTTGGGGATATCCGTATCATCGACGAGCCTGGAGTCCGCACGCCCTACGAGAAGCTGACCTCGAACACGCAGGAACTGTTCCAACTCAACAAGAACCACATCGATCTCGCCAACGCCCGGGCTGGCAGCAACCACCGCCGCGGCATGATCGTGACCGTCACAGCCACCATCATCGCGATCGTTCTGCTACTGACACTGCTCTACTATTTCCGCGTCTGGGTGTTCCGCCCGATCAAGAGCCTGCAGCGCGGAGTCCGCCGCATCCAGAGCGGAGACTTCGATCACCCCATCAATCTGCAGAGCAAGGACGAACTCGAAGAACTTGCGAATGAATTCAACGCCATGACGCTGCGGCTGCGCGACACTTACAAAGACCTCGCGAACCAGGTGAACGAACGCAGTCGGCAGCTCGTCCGCAGCGAGCGGATGGTGTCGGTCGGCTTCCTGGCCGCTGGCGTGGCCCACGAAATCAACAACCCCCTGCACAGTATCTCGCTCTACAGCGAAGCCCTTGAGCGGCGGATCAACGATATTGTCAGCCGGGTGCCGCCGGAGGCGAGTCAGGAGATCGGCAATTTCCTGCGCGTGATCCAGCAGGAGGCGTTCCGCTGCAAGGACATCACCCGCAAGCTGCTCGATTTCAGCCGGCCCGGCGAGCAGAAACGCGAACGAACCGATCTCGGCAAGCTCATCGAAGACGTGATTCAGGTGGCGAAGCCACTGCCCAACGCTCGCGGTAAGACGATCCAATACACCCCAAGCTGCGTGGTCGCCGCGGTCAGCCCGCCCGACCTGAAATCGGTCGTGTTGAATCTGATTGTAAATGCTCTCGACAGCATGGATGAATCCGGTGTATTGGCCGTCGAGTTGGGGATGGCTGGCGGCTCCGCCGTGATCCGATTTCGCGACAGCGGCTGCGGGATGACGCACGAAGTGCTCGAAAACATCTTCGAGCCCTTCTACACGCGGAAGCGCACCGGCAACGGAACGGGTCTGGGACTGAGCATCAGCCACCAGATCATCGACAGCCACGGCGGGCAGATCAGTGCCGCCAGTGCGGGCCCCGGTCGCGGCAGCACGTTCACCGTGACGCTGCCGATGGCGGTGAGCGAAGGCGAGTTGGAGCCGCCTGTGTTGAGTTTCCCCGCGGCGAAGCGTGCCGCGTGAGGAGTATGGAGGTTACTTTGGCCACGATGAAATTGCGAATCCTGTTCGTCGACGATGAGCCGCATCTGCGCGAGTTCATGAAGAGCGAACTGCCACGGCTGGGTCATGAAGTGACTGTCTGCCCGAACGCGCAGGCTGCCGCGGCGACGCTCAAGACTGCGACGTTCGATGCTGCCATTCTCGACATGAAGATGGAGTCCGACACCAGCGGCCTGCAGGTACTGCAGTTTCTCAAGCAGGTCAGCCCGGATACCGAAGCGGTGATCATGACTGGCTACGCCAGCCAGGAGACCACGATCGCCGCGCTCAGGCTCGGTGCCTTCGACTATCTCACCAAGCCCTGCAAACTGGCCGACATTGAAGGCCTGCTGCTGCGGATCATCGAGAAGAAAAAGCTGAAGAATCAGGCCGCGGCTCTGCAGACCCGCGTCGTCGCCGCCGAAGGGAACACGCTGCTCATCGGCCAGAGCCCGGCGATGCAACCAGTCCACAAGCTCGTGGAGACAGTGGCTCCGACCGACGCGACCGTGCTCATCACCGGCGAGACCGGCACCGGCAAAGAAATGGTCGCCAAGACGCTCTATATGAAGAGCAAGCGCAGCGACATGCCGTTCGTGCCCGTGAATTGCGGTGCCCTCGCGCCCACGCTGGTGGAGAGTCAGTTGTTCGGCCATCGCAAAGGCTCGTTCACCGGTGCCGATAAGGATCACAAGGGGCTCTTCGAAGTCGCCAACGGCGGTACGCTGTTCCTCGACGAGCTCGGCGAACTCGACAAGAACATCCAAGTGAAGCTGCTGCGGTTCCTCGAGAGTGGCGAGATCCGCCGGCTCGGCGACACCGAAAGCATCACCGTCGACGTGCGAGTGATCTGCGCCACCAACCGCGAACTGCGGCGTGAGATCGCCAGCGGCAGCTTCCGCGAAGATCTGCTCTACCGGCTAAATACATTCCACATCCATCTGCCCCCGCTTCGGGAGCGCAAGCCCGACCTGCCGGAACTCTCGCGGTTTCTGCTGGCCCGGGAAGCGAAACGTTCACTGGAGATGGTCGGCGACCTGCTGACGACCGACGCACTGCAGACCATGATGAACTACGACTGGCCCGGCAATGTGCGGGAAGTGGCAAACGCCATGGAATATGCGTGGATCGTGAGTGGCGGTCAGCCGATCACCTCAGCGCATCTGCCGCACGACGTGCGAAACCCCGCGGTGCGCCAGCCGGCGTATGCGAGCTATGCCCCGCCAGTGACGCTGAAGTTCCCCGGTGCTCAAGAAGCAATGCCCGCGCCGATGCCGGCAATGGGTGCCAACAAGACGTTGGAAGATGTGGAGATGGAATACATTCTGCAGGTCTATTCAAAGAACGGCGGCAACAAGCAGTCGACGGCCACGGAGTTAGGCATCAGCTTGAAAACCCTTTACAATAAGCTGCACAAGTTCGAAGAAGAACGCCGCAAACGAGCGGGATAAAAGGCTGCTCGCTGACTCACGGCTCAAATCCATTGGTGCAGCGCGAAGGGAAGCGTGCTTGCAGGAGGGCCGCATTCGCTTTAGAATGCAAGCTCTGCCGGTGTTGCGCTTTCGTCGAGGTCGCATGGTCCGCATCCTGTTCGTGCTCATTCTTCTCTGTCCCAGTGCGGTCCGTGCTGACGGACCGCCGTCGTTTTTGAACGACGTCATGCCGGTGTTCACGAAGGTCGGCTGCAATTCCGGGACCTGCCACGGCAAGGGCGTGGGCCAGAACGGCTTCCGGATGTCACTGCGGGGCTACGCTCCCGAACAGGATCACCAGTGGATCGTGCGGGAGTTTGTCGGGCGTCGTGTGTCCCACGCCGCACCCGATCAGAGTCTGCTCCTGCTCAAGGCCAGTGGGCGCACCTCTCACGGCGGCGGCAGAGTGCTCGACCCTGCAGGCACCGACTATGACACGCTCCGTCGCTGGATCGCGGCTGGCACGCCAGGGCCGAATGCGAAAGATCCCAAGCTCACAAAACTCACACTCACGCCCGGACGCACGCTCAAAGTGAACGAGCCGCTCACGCTCTCGGCTACGGCACATTGGAGCGATGGCTCCACGACTGATGTGACGCGTCTGGCCTGCTGGGATGCCAACGATGCCACGGTCCTCAGCGTGAACAGCACTGCCGAAGTGCGAGCCTTGCGGCCAGGTGCGACGGCAGTCCGGGCCGCGTTCCTCAGCGAAGTCGCGGCGGCTTCGTTCGCGGTGCCATTCGACGGCCCAGACACTGGAACGCTCACGTCGAACAATTTCATCGACGACCACATCAACCGCCGACTGACCCAACTTCGCATCGCACCGTCGCCCACCTGCGATGACGGCACCTTTCTGCGGCGGGCGATGCTCGACACGATCGGCACGCTGCCCACACCCGAGGAAGTCCGCACGTTCCTCGCTGACAGTCGCACCGACAAACGCGCCCGCCTTGTGGATGCCCTGCTGGAGCGTCCGGAGTTCAATCAATATTGGACGCTCTTCCTCTCGGATCTGTTGCAGAACCGCAAGGAGCGCGATCATGATGTCCGCGGCGTCGCCGGCGTGCACGACTTCCACGCCTGGCTCTACCAGCAGATGACTGCCCGCCGCGGCTGGGACGCCATCAGCCGCGATGTGCTCCTCGCCAAAGATTCCGCGGTCGAGCATCCCGCCGTCGGCTATTTCATTGTGACTGTCGGTGAGCATCGCGAGACGGAAAAATCTGAGGTCGCGGAGAGCGTTGCGCAGACATTTCTCGGGACACGCATCGGCTGTGCCCGCTGCCACAACCATCCGCTCGAGAAATACACGCAGGACGATTTCTATCAATTCTCCGCGTATTTCACGCGGATTCAGTTCGAACGCGGCGACTTGAAGAAGAACAAGCCTACGATCCTGCGTGTGTCCGCCCACGACCCGAAACAGAACGACAAACCGGTGCAGGTGCGGCAGCCACGGACAGGGAAGATGCTTCCGCCGCAGACGCTCGACCGCGACGTGCTGCCGACGAAGGGGAGCGATCCGCGAGCCGCTCTTGTCGACTGGATCATCGCGAACCCATCGTTCCGCGGCGCGATGGCCAACCGGCTCTGGAAGCACTTCCTGAGCGTGGGTCTGGTCGAGCCAGTCGATGATCTCCGTGCCACGAATCCACCGACGAACCCCGCACTCTTCTCCGCGCTCGGCGAGGAATTCCAAGCCGGCGGCTACGATCTGCGGCATGTCATTCGATTGATTCTGAACTCGCAGACCTACCAGCGTGCGAGCGACACCACCGAGCAGAACGCCAGCGAATCGCGATTCTATTCGCACTACTACGCGCGAAGACTACCGGCTGAGGTGCTGCTCGACGCGGTGTCGAGTGCCACCGGCGTGCCCGAGGCGTTCACCGGATATCCCCCTGGCTGGCGGGCCATCCAGATCGCCGATCCCGTCGCGGCGTCGCCGTTCCTGAAGACATTTGGCAGCTCCGACCGCACCACGGCATGCGCCTGTGAACGCGCCGGTGACGTCACGCTCCCGCAGGCGCTCACACTCCTCAATGGTGACCGCATCCCCCTGCGACTGCAGAGCAAGCAGGGAATCTTCCAAAAGTTGATCACCAAGGAGAAAGACAACACTGTCGTTCTCGAAGAATTATTTCTGCGGACGTTCAGCCGCCCACCCACGCCCGCCGAGCGCGACGCGGTGATGGCGCTGCTCAAGACCGAGCACCGCAACGCGGTCTTTCACGAACTGATGTGGGCACTGATGAACTCCAAGGAGTTCGTGTTCAATCATTGAGGTTTGCCTGAGCAAATTCGTAAGAACCACTGCATGACTCACTGCATCAGCCAGGTCTGCACGCTGCCGAACTCGTTCGCGGCTGATCTCGACGCCTGTGCCGAAGCGGGCTGCACTGCCATCGAAGTCTGGCTCACCAAACTCGAGCAGCGCCTCGAAGAGCACACGGCGGAGAGCACACTCGCGCTGCTCGCCGAGCGGAAGATCGCAATTCACGCTGCCGCATATCAGGGCAATCTTCTGCTCTCGCAGGGCGAAGCTCGCAAGCTGGCTTTTGATCATTACCGCCGGCGACTCGAACTCTGCCAACAGTTTGCGATTCCCGTGCTGCTGATCGTCGCTGATTTCACGGCGAGACCGGGCGGATCGGATCTTGGCCGTAGCATCGTTTCACTGACTCAGGCGGCACAGTGGGCCGCGGGCTTCGGCGTGACGCTTGCGCTTGAGTTTCGCGGGGCCGATGCGTTCTGCAATAATCTTGACACCTCGCTCACGCTTGTCGCCGAGTGCGGCGAGCCCAATGTCGGCGTGGCTCTCGATGCCTTTCACTATCACAAAGGGCCGAGCAAGTCGGAGGATCTCGCCCGGCTCACGCGCGAGAATCTGGCTCATGTGCAGTTCTGCGACGTCGCCGGCGTACCGCGCGAACTGATGACCGACAGCGACCGCGTGCTGCCGGGCGAAGGCGACTTCCACCTTCAGCCCATCGTGGACCGCCTGAAGGCCATCGGCTACGCCGGTGCGGTGAGCCTGGAACTGATGAATCCCCTGCTCTGGAAGTGCAAGCCTTCGCAAGTGATCGAGCTTGGCCTCGCCGCCCTGCGTGGGATCGTGCCCGCATGAGCATTCACTCCACCGGCAGCCCGGCGTGGCTCCAGGCTTTCCAGCCGCCGTCCATGCTGATCACATTTGTGTAACCCATTTTCTGAAGCGTGTCGGCGGCGAGAGCACTGCGGTAACCACCGCCACAATAGAGCACCAGCGGCGTGGCTGTGTCGGGGACCATCTTCTCGATGTCCCGTTCGATCACGCCCTTGCCAATGTGCACCGCCCCGGCGGCGTGCCCGGCCGCGTACTCGCTTTCCTCGCGGACATCGACGAGCGTGAACGCCTCGCCCGCTTTCTGCCGTGCGACTACGTCCGCGACCTGGCATTCCTTCACGCGCGTCTTGGCATCCGTGACGATCTTCAGAAATCCGGGAGCGTGCTGCATGGCCATTCTGATCTCCGGTAAGGGACATTAGTCGTACGCATCGCCATAACCTGTGAACTGTTCGCGCAACCACCAGCTGCTGTCTCCATGCTTCAAGAATTGCTCCAGCAATTCGGTAAACGATTGTGCAATGACTTTGCAGTATCCCGGTACGCCGATGGTCTCGTGGAAGCAGTCGTAACAGAGGCCGAGTTTTTCCGGCTTCAAATCGATACCGATATAATTGCCATCTTGGACATCTGCGACAGCATACCAGGTCTTCTCGATTCCAGTTGACTCTTCGCCCATCACGGCTTCATGAATTGTGACAAGTTCATCGGCAGGCAGTATTCGACATGACGCTCCAATAAATTCTCCTTCAAAGCTCATCCCGAACAGATCGGCCTTCTCACAACGTGAATAAAACTCTTCAAGATCAGCGGGAAGCCGGAATCCCGCTGGTATAAGCGGTCTTCCGGCCGGCGGTGTTACTCTACAATCGTCTCGCGATTGCATCTGCTCAATCAGTGCTGTCAATTGTGTCATGGCCGATTCGGTTAGAGCTAAAGATAACAGTTGATAATATTTTCCAGCATCTCCTGCCGACCGCTGGTGTTTTTGGCGGCGTCACCTTTCCCGAGCATATAGGTTTCCAGACTCTTGAAATCCGCCTGGCTGGATTCAATTTCTTTGCCGATGCCAGTGTCCCAACTCGAATAGCGGGCTTTGACGAACTCGTCCAACAACCTATCCTTGCGGATCGCAGCTGCGATCTTTAAACCATGCGCAAACGCATCCATACCACCGATGTGGGCATGAAACAGATCGACCGACTCGAAACTCTCGCGGCGGACCTTGGCATCGAAATTGAGCCCGCCCCGGCCCAAGCCGCCGTTGGCGAGAATCACCAGCATCATCTGCGTCGTCGTATATAGATTCGTGGGGAACTGATCAGTGTCCCAGCCGATGAGTTCGTCGCCGCGATTAGCATCGATGCTGCCAAGCATGCCATAGCTCTTCGCGTACATCATCTCGTGATACATGGTGTGCCCCGCGAGCGTGGCATGATTGGTTTCAAGGTTGAACTTGAATTCTTTCTCCAGGCCGTAGGTGCGCAGAAACGCCATACATGCCGCGGCGTCGCTGTCATATTGATGCGTTGTCGGCTCCTTGGGCTTGGGCTCGATGAGAAACTGGCAATCGAATTTCAATTCGTTGCGATATGCTACGGCCAAGTGTAGAAACTTCGCGAGGTGATCGAACTCACGCTTGAGATCGGTGTTGTAGAGATTGTGATAGCCTTCACGGCCGCCCCAAAACACATAATTGGTGGCGCCGAGTTCCTGGGTCACCTCCATGGCTTTCTTCACTTGGGCCGCGGCATAGGCAAAAACATCAGCATTGCAACTGGTGCTGGCGCCGTGAACGAAGCGAGCATTGCTGAAGAGGTTGGCGGTGCCCCAGAGCAGGTGGATGCCGGTGTCGCGTTGTTTCTGCTTGAGGCGGGCCACGACACGATCGAGATTCGCGTTGGTCTCGCTGAGGTTTTTGCCTTCCGGTGCGACGTCGCGGTCGTGGAAGCAGTAGAAGGGCACGCCGAGCTTGGACATGAATTCGAAAGCGACGTCGACGCGTTTGAGGGCCATGTCGACGGAATTGCTGCCGTCTTCCCACGGCCGCACCGCGCAACCGGGTCCGAACGGGTCGCTGCCGGTACCGCGGAAGGTGTGCCAGTAGCAGACGGCGAAGCGGAGGTGCTCCGCCATGGTCTTCCCGGCGACGACCTCCGTGGCGTTGTAGTGCCGGAATGCGAGCGGATTGCGGCTGTCGAGGCCTTCAAACGGAATCTTCGCCACTTCCGGGAAGTATTCAGGCATGGCTCACTCGTGCGGAGGATGGGGACAAGTTAGAAGGTCGCCCCACACGCTGACAGCCCTTGCTCAGAATCGCCGTGCCGGCGCTGGCTGCGGTCCACTGGGAATTGCCACGGATGGGGAGAATCAACCGGCGTCCTTATGATCGTTCGATCATTCTGAGCGCACGGTTCGCAGCCTTAACAATTGCAGATTGTCGATCAGACTGACGCGGATGCGGAATGGTACGGAGCGCTCAATGCGAATTGTTCGGGCGATGCAAATCGATCTGAATGACGGGAAGCCGCTGGTGGGTACACAGCGGAACCGTCTCGGAGTGCGGCCCACGGACCCCAACAACACCATCGCCGGTCGGCAATTTGATGTGCCAGCCGTGCTCGGAACCGATCTGGTTTTGCCTGGCCAGTGCAAGGGGCTTTCAGCCAACTCGAATTCATCGCGAATCCATGCTGGACGCAAAGACGCGATTTGGGAACTGGATTCCGATGTGCTGATTCAATTCGACTTGGCGATTGAGCTTGATCCTGCGGATCCAGAGCATGTGATCATCGCCCCGCTGACAGCGATGTCGCTGGACCAGTATCAATCCGCGCTCCAGTTGACGCGCGACCATTGGCAGCGGCTATAATGATGTCATGTTCAATGCCGACCAGGTACGTTCCGCTGTGATCTCGACCAACCCGTGGGTGGAGTTGCGGACCATTGTTGAATCGGCTTTGGATCAAGGTGCGACATTGCTGGGAGCCCGTCAGGCCTTGATTGAGTTTGAGAACAGTGGCTGGATTGTTGAGGAGCTTTCCGTGACTGGCTATGAGGCCTTTCGCGATACGATTGACAACTTGGCCGGCATGTGCAGCGACGAGCACAAGTTTCGCGAGCAAATCACGTCCGCACCTGCACGCAACTCTGATGTGTCGAACCGCACCAGTCTGAAATCCGCTTAACGACGTCGTTTCTTCCGACCTGCCTGTTTGGTTTTGCTAGCTTTTTGCGGACTGCGCACCGTGCCCTCCGCCAGGCGAAAGTCGAGCATCCGCTTTTGCAGGTCCACTCGCGCGACCACCACTTTCACCCGATCGCCAAGGCGGAATCGCTTGCCGCGGCCGACCAGACTGTGGCTCTCCGAGTCGTGCTGATAATAGTCGTCAGTCAGACTGCTCACATGCACGAGCCCCTCGGCGGGGATCCTCTCGGCCTGGGCGAAAAAACCGTAATCCGCCACGCCCGTGATCACCGCGTCGAACGTCTCCCCGATCCGTGTCGACAGATACTGCAGGAGCTTCAGCTTCACCAGTTCCCGCTCAGCCATCTCGGCCCGCCGCTCCATCTTCGAGCAGTGGTCGCCGAGTATGCGAAGCTCCATCTCGTTTTCTTTCGCCTTGCTGTGCCTCAGCCAGCGGTCAACAAGACGGTGCGCGGTCAGATCGGGATAGCGGCGGATCGGCGAGGTGAAGTGGCAGTAATGCTCGCTGGCCAGCGCGTAGTGTTCATCCTGGATTGGGCTGTAGACAGCTTGCTTCAGGCTCCGCAGCAGGCTGTAATGGATCGCGGCGCGCTCCGGTTTGTCTTCGCTTTTCTTAAGTACCTTCTGGAGCTCGAAACGGTCCTCGCTGCGTTTCATCGGGTAGCCGAGCAGCGCCGCAAACTGGGCGAAAGCCATCAACTTCTCTTCGTTCGGCATCGGGTGGACACGGCGGAGGAACGGCACGCCGAGCGACGTGAAGTGCTCAGCCACCGCCTCGTTCGCGGCCAGCATGCAGTCCTCAATCACCTTGTGACTCTCATCATTCACCGCGAAGTGCGCACCGTTCACGCGACCCTGATCATCGTACTCCAGCACCGGTTCCGGCATGTTGAGCTCGAGTGCGCCCCGCTTGAAGCGCTTCTTGCGCAACAGGCTGGCCAGCTCGCGCATCCGCTTCAGATTCAGAGCCACATCTTTCGCCAGCTTCGCCGGGGCCGTGCCCAGCCCATCCATCGCATTGAAATGGGCCTGCACTTCTTCGTAGTTGAAGCGCTGCCGCACGCGGATCGCGCCGTTGAAAAGCTGCACGTTTGCCTTCTGCAGGCTCGGCGTGAACTCCATCTGCACCGACTTCACATACCGCAGCTTGCCCTCCTGCAGGCTCGCCAGGCCATTGGAGATGACCTCCGGGAACATCGGAATCACCTTCCGCGGCAGGTAAATGCTGGTGGCGCGTTTGCGAGCTTCCGCGTCGAGCGGACCGCCCTCAGGTGCAAAATGGGCCACGTCCGCGATGTGCACGGTCAGGATCCAGTGCTTCGATTTGGGATCGATGGTTACGCTGACGGCGTCATCGAAATCGCGGGCGTCTGCCGGGTCGATGGTGATGACGCAGTCGTCTGTGAAGTCGGTGCGACCGTCGAGATCACTCTCGCGGAACTTATCCGCCTGAGCACGGGCGTCGGCGAGTGCCTCGTCCGGAAACTCCTCCGGCAGGCCGAACGCTTTGACGATCGCGAGCAGGTCGACGCCAGGCTGACTCAGCGGGCCGAGCACTTCGGCGATGACGCCTTCGCCGCGCTCGTCGGCCGTGGGAAAGCGCACCATCTCGATGACGACTTTGTCCTGCGGCTTGGCACCTTTGGCGCCGGGGTCGCCGACGAGCACGCTGTGCGCGAAGATGGTGCCATCGACGCGGACAAACGCTTCGCCATCGCGCTCAAAGTAGGTGCCGACAAACGTGCGTGTGGCCCGGCGAATGATTCGCATGACCTCGCCGGCGGCGTCCATCATGCGGCCGGCTTTGCGAGTCAACCGGATCGCCACTTCATCGCCCGTGCTGGCGTCCAGCTCGCGACCAGCACGGATGAAAATGTCGGCCTGCGGAATGCCGTCGACCGGAGTGGGGCGCATGTAGCCGTGACCGGAATTCACGCGGCGATAGACGCCGACCAGGCTGCTCTGCTCATCCGCAGGGCGCAGAGTGCTGTCGTCGTCGCGCTCAATGCGTCCCTGATTGATCAGGTCTTTGACGGTGTGTCGGAAGGCGGTGTAGTCGTCGCCGACGATGCCGAGCTTCTTGGCGAGTTGCTTGAGCTTGAGGGGCCGGTAGCCTTTGCGGCTGACCTCGGCGAGAATCTGGGGCGTGAAGTCCATCCGTGCATCCGCGAAGAGTGAATGGAAGCCATTCTATCTATGGTGCTGCGATTGCCGACGTGCTGTTTGCCGATGAACCGCGACCACGGACCCGCGAACGCATACACTGAGAGTCTGCACCCTGGCTGCCTGCGATGCTGCCCGACCTCTCCCAACTTCGCGATCTGCAATCGACGCTCGGCGATAATCTCTTCGCGTTCGCTCCCGAGCTCCTGCTCTGCCTGGCCATTGTCGGTGTGCTGTTCGCCCGGCTCTTCTCCGCACTCGATACCATGCACCGCGGGCCGCTGGCGATCGTGGCCGTCACGCTGGCATTGCTCGCCGTGCTCGATCAGTGGCTGAATTACGCCCACGGCGACGATTCATTCACCGGTCTGCTGCGCCTCGACGCCGGGGCCGCGTGGTTCCGTGCGTTCATCCTCTTCGCCACACTGCTCGTGCTGATCCTCTCGCGGATCACCGGCTTGCCCGACCGCGACGACAGCGGCGACTTCACTGCCATGCTGCTCGGGACCTCGCTCGGCCTGATGATTATGGCGTCCGCCAATCATCTGCTGATTGTCTTTCTCGCAATCGAGATGGCGAGCCTGCCGAGCTACGCTCTCGCGGGGTTCCTCAAAGGCAAAAGCCGCGGCAGCGAGGCGGCGCTCAAGTATGTCGTCTTCGGTGCCGCGTCCGGCGGCGTCATGCTCTACGGTATCAGCCTCATCACTGCCCGCGTCGGCACTGGCTACCTGCCCGATGTCATGTCGGTCATCCTGCACAACGGCTTCGATCTCTCACTCGCATCAGGGCTGCTGCTGCTCGCCGTCGGCCTCGGCTACAAACTCTCGATCGTGCCATTTCATGTCTGGCTGCCGGATGTGTTTGAAGGTGCCCCCGCGGAAGTCGGTGCGTTTCTCTCCGTCGCGTCGAAAGCTGCTGCGGTGGCCCTCGCCTCGCGACTGCTGAACATGCTCCCCGATTCCGCAGATGTGAGCGTGGGACTTGCTATTCTCGGAGCCGTCACGGCGACCTTCGGCAATCTGATGGCATACGCCCAGACCGATTTGAAACGGCTGCTGGGCTACTCGACGATCGCCCACGCGGGGTTCCTGCTCGCGGCCATCGCCGCGGGCGGCCCCGCTGCGCTCGTCTATCTCGTGGCGTATCTCTTCGCCAATCTCGGCGCGTTCGGCACGGTCTGCAGTCTGCGCAGGACTGCCGGCCGCGAAGACGTCGCCAGCCTGGCCGGGATGATGAAAGCGTCACCAGCCCTGACGGTGGCGTTCGCGATTTGTGTGCTGAGCCTGCTCGGTCTGCCGCCGCTCGCGGGCTTCGCAGGGAAGTTCCTCGTCTTCGAATCGGTCTACACCGCAGCGACCGGCAGCAGCCACGCCACCCTCTGGTGGATTGTCTTCGGAGCGCTACTCTTCAACACCGCATTGGGAGCGGGCTACTATCTCAAGTTGCTGCGGATTGCCGTGCTGGACGATGCCGCGGAGGAGAAAGCAGCCCCGCGTGCGATCACGCTGTTCGTGGTGCTGATGGCACTGGCCACGCTCGCGGTCGGTTTGTTCTGGAGCCCGGTGCTGGATTCGGCGAGTGCCGCGATCTGGTCGCTGCGGTGAATGTGCCTTGCGCACGCAAGGAAATCGCGACTGCCTTGCTTGCGCTGCGGACTGGTTTCTCAATCGCTAGTTGCGCTGCATGCCGGTCAGAATCTCGAGCGTGAGGCGTTCCTGAGCCGCGCCGTCGAGATGAAGCTTCTCGGTCTCGTTAAACTCCGAAACGAATTGCGTCAGTACACGCCGGAGCTCGGCCACGGGCACGGCACTGATATCGAACACACCATTGGCGGCGAGCATGGCGACAAAGCGCTCGGTCACGCGCTGGCGCAATCGCTCCCACGGATCGGGTGTGCGGATGCTGCCAGACGTCGACGTGATGCCGCTGCCGACGGGTGGACGGAGGTTGAACGACACCTCACCGGAGCGGTCGGTCAGCCGCACAGTGCCGGAGGGTGCCGGCGTCGGTATCGAA
>JBGSSZ010000015.1:0-1884 GCA_041736785.1 Limnoglobus sp. | reverse complement strand
CACCCACATCAATGACGAAGACGAGTACCCTGTCGGCGGTTATGCCTCCATCGGCACCCGCGGTAGCATCGAGAGCCTGCTCCACAGCCAACTTGCTTACATGGAACCCGAGGAGAAGCCCGACCTCTTCGATGTGAAATTCGTTCGCGACGAACTCTTCTACTACACGCGCGACGAGAATCAGTTCCTGCGGCGTCGCCGCGGCTTCGGTATTCACTTCGATGGCTCGCTCACGCGGACGCGGTTCAAGGACCCCACGCTCCCCGCTCAGCGTCTGGTGCTGGCTCAGGCACTTGTGCTCGCTGCGATCCGCAAGTTGATCGTCTGGCTGAGTGCCGAGGCTCTGCACTTTGACATCACATTTGACCCCAAGCTCGCAGCCGAGCGGGAGTTGTTTGCAATCCTGCTGCGGGACGAGTGCCGCAACGGATTGGCGACGATCGCATTCAGCGAGGAGCCGCGACAGGCGATGAAGTTGCAGTCGTTACTGTTGACCGAGGATTTTGCAGCACTCACGAGCTTTGAAGAGTGGGAGGACTGCTTGTCGCGTGTGATGGAGGATTTTCTGGACGAGCCGCGAGCGTAAGCGACCGGAAAACAACTCCGTTCACTGGCGCTCGCGGTTCGTTACTACACCTTCGGGTACTGCGTAACGATCTCGAACGTGCCATCGGGCAGCGCAATGCGTTCGTAGTCGCCGAAGAGATTGGGACTGTCGGCTTGCAGCACGATCAGCATCGCATCGGCGAGCTTGCGAATCTCCGGCTCCGCGTGACGACTGCCACGCTGTTCCAGGAAATGACGCAGAGCCCGGGCATTCGCAGTCACGAAGATCTTTGTCTCGGTGGCGTTCGGCAGCACGCTGCGAGCCGCTTGGCGGGCGGTCTTACGCTTCGTGGTGCGGTCGGCATCGACGGTGAGCATCGCTGCTGTGGCGGTCATGCGGTCGCCGAGTTTTTCGTTGAGCAGGTCCGTGAGCTGGATGTAAGCCTCGTGAGCATGGCGCACGGCGGCTTCGAAAATCGCATGCAGTTCGGGATCGTTGGCGATGATGTCGGGCTCGACATACTCAGCGACGCTTTCATCAACGTATCGCTGGCTGAGTTGTGAGTAACCGAATCCGGCACGATGGCGGACGAGTTCGTGAGTGAGGCTGCGGCTGAGCCCGGTGAGGAGGAGATTCCAGACGCCGTGCTCAAGCACGGAGCCGTGGCCGACTTCCTTGATGTGGTGCAGGTACGCCGCATTGCCACCGGGCCGCGGCTTGGCGAAGCTCATGTAGCAGACGCGGCCGGCAGTCTCGGTGAGCAGTTCGGCGGCCACGGAGCTGTCAGTGCTCCAACTCACGCCATGATCAGCGAGGAAACGGTCGATCTCCGCGGCCTGAGCGATTTGCTTGCCTACGACATAAACCGCAGGCGTTCGGAGGAGCTTGAGTTCCATCCCGCTAATGTAGGAACCGTTGTGCACGGCACAACCGGACGGTAAATGAGAATCGTTGACCCCCAACTTGGAGCAGAAGGGGGCCCGTTGAGATATACTGGCGAAGGGTTTCCATATCTGCGGGTTGTTCCGAGGCATGCTGCGCGTTCACGGTTGCCGGGCGATCGCAATCCTGCTGCTGGCAGGGGCGATGGCTGCTGCGCAGACCGGCGAGACTGTCGTCGTGCCGGCGAAAGACTATCAGAAGCTGCTGGACGACTTGGAAGCGTCGAAAAAAGCGAAGGCTGTTAAGCCGCTCCCTCCGAGTGTGTGCCACATCGAGTGCGAACTGAAGCGGACGAAGGAGCGACCACTGGCGGTGCTGGCACTCACGTATCAGTTTCGCACGACGCTGCCGCGGAGCACGGTGCTGCTCGGCGGGCAGCGCGGGTTCGCTGTGAA
>JBGSSZ010000691.1:0-9697 GCA_041736785.1 Limnoglobus sp. | reverse complement strand
GCCGCGACGGCTGCGGAAGCCGACGCCAACGCGACGGCTGCATTCGTGCTCGGCTCCGAAGCGGTCGCGTTTGCCGAAGCCGGCGTGATCCTCAGCGATGCTGCCAGCGTAAGACCGGAGGCTTTCGGTTTTGCACCCGGCGAGTACAGCCCACCTACACTGCGTGACACTCTGAATTCCCTGCTCACACCTGCCGAGTAACTATGCTCTCCGCAATCCCGGAATCTGTCGTGATGGCCGGCCTGATCGGCTGCGGTATCGCGCTGATCGTCGCCACTGCACAGCAGAAATGGCAGTTAAAAGCCTTCTTTCTGCTCGCACTGCGGCTCGCGATCGGCTGGCAGTTTCTCTTCGAAGGCATGTACAAGATCAACACCTGGACCGTCGGCCCGACGGAGACAAATAAGGTCTTCACCAGCGAGCCCTATTTCAAAGCCTCGCCGACGCCGCTCGGCGAGATGATGAGGAACAACTACAGCGATCCACAACTTGTAATTCAGGATTACATCGGCATTGCGACTGACAAGAAGGCTGGTCTGTGTCCCGCAGTTGTCGCGACGCAGCTTGAAGCATTGAAAGACGCGACGGAGAAGGCAATTCGCGACGAGGCCGCCGCCGAACTCGCTGCGGCAAATGCGCAGCAGCCGCCTGCAGACATGGAAAAAGCGAAGCAGATCCATCAGGACACAACCGCAAACGCTGCGAAACTGGCGACCGAGCGGATCGACGCGGCGAAAGCCGATTACGCACGCTGGGTGAACGGCAGTTTGGGCCGGGACACGAAAGTGAAATTTGTCAGCGGTGAGGTCAAACTCACAGCCCCTCAGCGGCTACATCTCATTGAGAAGGCACGCGATCAGTTACGTGAGGCCGAAAACCGTGCTCAGAGCGGGATTGGAAATGGAAATGGTGTCGAACTCAAGCGCATTACTGAACTTCGCAATGAAGTCGTCGCGATGGAAACAGCACTCGCCAAGGATGCCCAGGACTACGTCAACGAGATCAAGAAGGAATTAGCCGGCGATAAACTGCCCGAGACGCCCGCAGTCGAGTCTTTCGGCAAGCAATTGGACCGCATTACGATGTGGTTCATCGCCATTGTGGGAGCCTGCATTCTGTTCGGCTTCCTGACGCGGATCAACTGCGTCCTCGCGGCCGGGTTCCTACTGGTCACGTACCTGACGCATCCGCCGTTTCCGTGGTATTCGCTGCCGCCGATGACCGAGGGGAATCCGCTCTTCGTGAACAAAAACTTAATCGAAATGTTCGCCCTGCTGGTGCTGGCATGCTACCCCACCGGGCGTTGGCTGGGACTCGATGCGATCCTGGCACTGTTGATTCCCTGTTGCCGCCGGAAGAACTGCGATCTGGTACCCGGCGGCTGATCGTACTAACAACCCGACTTGACCAACACACACTCCGGAGGCTGACATGGCCCTCGATATGACCGCGGAACAGAAGGAAATCGGCCGCAGGAACTTTGCCGAGACCGCAGGGCAACTGACTCGCCGCGACATGATGAAGTCGATGGTCGCCGGTGCGGCGATCGTCCCCGTCAGTGCGGCGGTATATTACGGCTATGATTCCTGGAAAGGGAACAAAGCCGTCAAGACCGCTCTGATCGGTGCCGGCGACGAAGGCGGCGTCCTCGTCGGCGAGCACAATCCCGCGTTCAACGAGATCGTCGCGATCTGCGACCTGCGGCCGTCCAACTATGTCTCCCGCATTTACGAAGGCGAGCCCGGTCCGCGCAAGGGACTGAATGCCAAGTACGGCAAGGAGACGGCCAAAGGCATCGCCAAGTACACCGACGTCAAAGCGATGCTCAGCGATGCCAAAAAGCTCGGCCTCGAAGCCGTGATCATCGCCACACCGCTCAACACGCACGATGGCATCACCAAGCTGTGCATGGATGCCGACCTGCATGTGTTCTGCGAAAAGCTGATGGCGCGGACGATCCCCCGCTGCAAGGCGATGACGACGCTTGCCTACGATAAAGGCCTGTTGCTCAGCATTGGCCACCAGCGGCACTACTCGACGCTCTATGCGAATGCCGTCGAGGTCGTGCAGTCAGGCGTGCTCGGCGACATCAAGCACATCAAAGCCCAGTGGCCGCGGAACAACTCCTGGCCGTTTACCTGCACCGAGGACGAGAAGAAGAAATTCGCCAGCCAGTATGCCCTGCCTTTTTATCGCGATAGCTGGTACAAGCCGATCCTCAAGGAGGACGCCGAGGCTTTCACACCGGAGATGGCGAAGGCATGGGGCTTCGACGATGTGGAGCAGCTGGTCCGCTGGCGGCTCTACAACAAGACTGGCGGCGGCTTGATGGCCGAACTGGGCAGCCACCAACTTGACGCCTCGAGCATTTTCCTCGGCCACGTTCATCCGATCGCTGTGCAGGGCGTCGGCGGGAAATTCTTCTATGGTCCCGGCCGCAACGATCGCGAATCCGACGACGGCGTGTTTGTCAACTATGAGTTCCCCGGCCCGAATCACCCCCTGGCCCACAAGGGCGGCAAGGACGAATCCGACATCGTCGTCGTCTCCTATACGTCCTTCAACACCAACAAATTCGAGAACTATGGTGAATGCCTGCAGGGTAGCCGCGGCACGATGGTCGTGGAAGAAGAATCGGACATCTATCTCTACAAGGAGCCGGAGCCAAAGAAGAAGGACAGCGGTGGTCGCGATACCAAGATGACCTTGACAACCGAAGGCAAGAAGGCGGTCGCCGAGGCGAGCAGCACCTGGGGTGCCACGGGTGGGGCGACGGTGACCAAAGCCGCGACTGCCGGGGCGTGGGATACTCCTGTCCGTGGCTATCAGACGGAGATGGAGCACTTCGCGTATCTCGTCCGCAAGTGGGATCGCAAAAAAGGCTGGGCCCGCAACAGCGAAGGCAAGTTCGAACAGGAAGTGCCCCGCTGCCACGGCGAAGTGGCCATGGCGGACGCGATTCTCGCACTCGTCGCCAACATGGCGATGGACACGAAGCAGCGAATCGTATTCGAAGAGGATTGGTTCAAGACGGAGAGCGAGGCCAACCCGGAAGCGAAGTACGTGAAGGCGACATGACTCTTCACCAGTGCACAACGCAAGCAAGGCAGTGGGAAAACTAATACTACCTTGCTTGAGCTGCGGACTGGTTTACTTTGGTTTCACTTCCACAATTCTGATGTTGCGAAACAGAATATCCGTAGTCGGGTCGTGGCCTTGGATGCTGATGTGGCCGGGTTTGGTAGTCATGCCCTGACGCGGGTTCTCAGCAGGCTTGCGTTCGTCAGTCCAGCACGCGGTCGGATAGCCGTTGACCCAAGTGCGGATTGTGGGGCCAACGGCCATGATTGTCATTGCAAACCATTCTTTGTCATTGCTCACCACCTTGCGAGTGGGCACGCGGCGGTAGATCGCACCGGTGCCGAAGTCGGTCGGCTTGGTGCGGTCGTTGTCCTTGTAGCCGTTGTGGATCTGTGCTTCGTAGCCCTGCTGATACTGGTTTGGCAGGCAGCGGAAGAAGATGCCACTGTTGAGCTTTTTGCCGTTGGTTTTGCAGTCGAACTGCAGCATGAAGTCGCCGTATTGTTTTTCGGTCTGCAGATCACCGGGGCCATTGAGGACGTGGAGTTCGCCGTTTTTGGTCACTTCATACTTGGACGCCTCCCGCTTGGGGTCGCCGCGATACAGTTTCCAGCCATTGAGGTCCTTGCCGTTGAAGATGCTCTTCATCCCGGCGGGCTGATACGCAAGCAGGGTCGTGGACGATTTTTTATCTCGAGCAGCAATGCCTGTCCTTGCACTGGCTTCTGTTGATGCTGTGTTCGCATCAATCTTCATTGTCCCCGACGGCAGGGAATCGACAATCGCGGTACCCTTCAGGACGACCAGTTTGCCGTCTACGACAGACACTTCGCCAGTGGTCTGCAGCCCGAACTTGCTCTCACCATCGAAGAGCAGCACCCAGCCGTCGGCGATCTCCTTCGGTGTCAGCAGAGCCGGTTTGTCCGCAGCCGAAGCCGCAACTGAGACAGTGAGAAATATTGCAAGTGCCCGCATTGTGTGCTCCCGGGGACAGTCTTCGTGTGCGTTGATCTTATACACTACCGCGAAGCCGTGCGGATGCTTTCCGATGACCACGCATGTTTCCTGGCTCGGACGCACCTTCGGATGGAGTGGCAACCGCTCGCAATGGCTGACGCTGATGGCCACCCTGCTCTGGCTTGGGGGCTTCGCGGCGATCGTCTACCTGTCGCAGGACTGGTCCATTGGCACTTCGGTCGCCGCGTTCGTTGTCTGGCTCGGTGTTTTTGCGGTCGTGGCCCGCGAATCACTGCGCGATCTCTTCGGCCCGGTCTTCTTCTACGATCTGCTCCGCGTCAGCCGCAATCGGTTCACCTTCGGCCTCCGCGGCGGCTATGTCATCTGTCTCGGCGCATTCCTGCTGCTGATGTACTTCGACTGGATTCTGACCCTCTCGAACTCGAACTCCACGATCGTGGCGCAGATGTTCGCGCTGGCTGGCACGATCGCAGTCGCGTGTTCCGTCACACTGTCCTGGGCAACACGAAACAAGCTCCACATCGCACTGCGCGGCCCTGTTGTGGCACTGGGTCTGCTTCTGGGCGTCATCCTGCTGATGGCTGCGGTTCAGCAGTATCTGGAACACCCGAGTTCACGCAGCACGATCGAGTCGCTGCCGAGCTCGGTGGTCAGCCGCTTTGCGACGCAGTTCTTTCAGTACTTTGTCGTGGTGCAGTGGATCGTTCTGACGCTGCTGACGCCGGTGTATGTCGCTGGCACGATTGCGGTGGAGAAGGAGCGGAAGACGCTCGAGTTCCTGCTCGCCACCGACCTGCGCAATCGCGAGATTGTTTTCGGCAAACTGGCGTCTCGCGTGCTCACGCTGGTGATGTACATGCTGGCAGGGTTACCGTTGATCGCATTCCTGCAACTCTTCGGCGGTATCGATCCCGAGCAACTCATCGCGGCAATGACCGCGACGTTCTTCACAGTGCTGGGCCTGGCGTCGCTTTCGATCTGGGTCTCGACGACGCTCAAGAAAGCCCGCGATGCCATCGTGATCACCTATCTGCTGATTCTCGTCTACGGTTTCGTGTCGTTCATGCTGGCGGTCTTGACCAGTGCAGCCATCGCTGTCGGGTGGTGGAATGCGCCCGTCACGATTTTGGGAGTCTCACTATCCGTCCATGGTCTCCTTTCGTTCCTCGCCGATGGCAATCCGTTCTGGTCGTTTTTCAACTTGTCGCCGATCCGCGGCAACAGCATGAGCAATGTGCTGCGTGACTTTGTCCTGTTCTGGACACTGGCGATCGTGGTCTTCCTGGGCAGTGCGATCCTGCGAATCCGCCGCGTGACCATCGCGCAAGCGTACGGCCCGCAGATGAGCCCCCGGACCAAGTCACGAGCACATCCGAAAGCACAAACGGAGGACGGTCCCGACAGCCTGCCAAAAAAGGCCCGGACGCACAATCCACTGGTGCGGCTGTTCGACGGCAGTGGCGATCGGCCACCGATCGCGGGCAACCCCGTCGCCTGGAAAGAGATCTTCGTCGATGCCACGTTCCGCGGAGGCTGCCTCGGCCGAATCATCGGCATAGTCATCCTGCTACTCACGTTCCTGCCGCTCGGCCTGATTTTCTACTACGAGTTCATCGATGTGACGAATTACCGCGCCAGTTCCGTGTGGTCGTACCGCTGGTACCGATTCAGCGAAGAAGTGAATGCCTGGGTGCGTGTCGTCACGGGGGTGCTCGGTTTTCTGATGTTCATGGCTGCGGCACTCCGCGGAGCCGGGGCGATCACCGGCGAGAAAGATCGCGACAGTTGGATCAGTTTGCTCAGCACGCCCCTCACCGCGGAGGAGATTCTCTGGGGCAAGTGGTGGGGCTGCGTGATGAGCCTCCGACGGGCATTGTTCGTGCTCCTGATCGTCTGGGCGATCGGCATTGCTCTCGGTGCGGTCATGCCGGTGATGATGCTGGTGATGCTGCCGCTGACGCTGATTTACGTCTCGGCGTTTTCGTGGGTGGGGCTGTATTGCTCGATGACCTCGCGCAATTCGCTGGTCGCCAGTGTACGGGCGTTTTTCGCAGCTCTCTTCTGCGCGGGAGGGTTCTGGCTGTTCATTTTCCTTTGCTGTTTCACCCCGCTGAGTATGGGGCGGTCGAGCAACTGGCGGACGACTGAACAGATGGGGTCGTTTTTTCTCGGTTTCACGCCGCCGATGGTGTACGGCGTCTTCCCGCTGGGCGATTTCAACGAGCGCGATCAACTCGGTCCGTTCCGACGCGATCGGGACTACTCGGCAGGGCTCAGCGGCCCGATCATCGGTACGACGTTCTGGATCCTCTTCAACTTTGCAATGCACGCGCTCTGCCTGGCAAAGTGCCGCAACATCACGAACCGGGCGGATCGCCGGCCGGGACGGCCTGTGCGAGACCGGAGCGATAATCGGGAAAACGAAGAGCCAGATGAAGATGATCGATCATCTTCTGATTCCTGATGCGTCGGTGCGTCTCACGCGATGCGGGTGATTCGACAAAGCGCGCTGCCGGAGCATGGAGCAACTCCGCCAAGTGCGTGTAGAAATCGCGGCGGGAAACCGGCTCATTGTCCGCCACGAGGCAGAGATCCCCCGGCACTGCTTCTGCCTCTGCGGCGAGGACCGCAGCGGCACCGTCGTCGACGTGGATGAGATTGAGCCACTTGTCAGGATCACCGCCGAGCGACTGGCCTTCGCGTATCGACCGCTCGCGGAGCAAACGCCCGGGTCCGTAGATCCCTGCAAAGCGGAGGCGGATCGCATCGGGCCGCAGTTTCATCAGGACCGCTTCGGCTTCGAGCACAATCCGACCTGATTCTTCCAGCGGCTCCGTCGGCGAGGATTCGTTTACCCATCCGCCATCCGTCTGACCGTAGACGCTGGTGCTGCTGACGTAGATGAGGCGATTGGCACTCGTCAGCGTCTGCAGTGCGTGTGTCAGACCGGTCACATAGACATCGCGCATCGAGTGCACGGCACTGCGGTCGAGGCCGATGGCATAGAGCACGGTTCTGGCCGGCGGCAGACCGGTGAGCGATTGTGGATCGCAGACATCGCCGACGATGGGGATGATGCCGCGACGGGTGAGTTCCTCGCCGCGACTGCGAGTGAGGGCAGCGACAGTGCGACCCTGTTGCAGCCAGCGCTCGGCGACGCGACTGCCGAGGTAACCGCAGCCGAAGATGAGGCAGTCCACTGGTTCTACAGATTCGCTCATCTTGATAAGTTAGAGAGAGCCATCTCGAGGTTTTGGATTGTATGGGCGATTCTCCGCCGCGCTGGTGCCGGGTGGCCTGGTATGCGTTCACGATTTTTGCCGGGTTTCTCTTCCCCGCGGCCGGGTATCGCCTGGATCTGGTGAGCTTTCACGCACCGCTCGTCTACGAATCCAACGCGGTGATGTTCAACGACACGCTGCTGATCCTGCCGATGGTGCAGGCGACGCTCGAACAGGGCACACATTGGATCAATCCGCGGATGGGCTTCCCCGGCGTGCAGCACATGCACGATTTCCCTGTCATCGATCACTTGCACTTTGCACTGATCTGGCTGATCGGACTCGTCACCGGCAGCACGATTCTGACGTTCAACATTTACTACCTGTTGGGCTACCCGCTGGCAGCGGTGTCGATGCTGGCTGTGCTGCGACATCTGAATCTGTCGTTCCCCGCCGCGGTGACGTGCGGCATTCTGTTCACCGCCCTGCCCTACCATCAGCTTCGCGGGCAGAATCACTACTTTCTTTCGGCCTACTACATGGTGCCGGTCACGAGCCTGATGATGCTCTGGGTCTGCGCGGGGCGGCTACCGTTCTACCCGGAGAAGACCAGATTTCGAGTGACTGATCGCGATACGGTATTCGCGGTCATCGTCATGCTGCTGACTGGTTGTGCCGGTGCGTATTACGCGTTTTTCGCCTGCGGGCTGTTGCTCATGGCGGGTGTGTATGGCTGGCTCGTCGGCCACACCTGGCGGGCGGTGGCGTCGTCGTGGCTGATAATCGGCCTCGTCGTCGCCTGCGGTGCAGCGAATCATCTGCCGACTTTTCTCTATCACGTTCAACAGGGAAAATACACCGCTCCCGTGGATCGCCCGCCGGAGGACGCGGAGTCGTATGGATTGAAGATCACTCAACTGGTCCTACCGGTCGACGATCACAAGCTGCAGAGCCTGGCGGAATTCAAATCCATCTACAACAGCTACACACGGCCCGCACAAGTGCCGACGGAGCGGTACTCGCTGGGGGCGGTGCTGGCATTGGCGTTCCTCGGCCTGATGGCAGGGTTGTTGCTGCCGGTGCGGGGTCGGGAACCGTTTGGTGCCCTGATTGCACTGACCGGATTCGCAGTCGTCATTGGCGTGGTCGGCGGTTTCGGGGCCATCTTCAACCAAACCATCACGCCAGCGGTGCGCTGCTACAACCGCATCGCGATCTACATCGCGTTTTTCTGTCTTGTGGCGATCGCGTTCGCCGGTGACACGACGCTGGCGTGGATGAACCGCAGGCGAAGCATGTGGCCAAGCCGGGCCATTACATTCGTCGTGTGGGCCGGGCTGCTCTGGGTTGCACTCTGGGACATGACGCCCAACGACTGGGGAACCGAGAAGCGGGCTCATGACATCATCGCGAATCAGCAGGACTGGTTTGCAGATGCGGAATTCTTCGGACGGATCGAGGAGGCGATGAACCCCAATGGCGATCGCCCGGGCCCGGCGATTTTTCAGTTGCCCTATGTCGGTTGGCCCGAGTCGCCGCCGGTGCATCAGTTGGGCTCGTACGACCACGCTCGTGGCTATCTGCATACGAAGACGCTCCGCTGGAGCTTTGGCTGCATGAAGGGCCGCGAGACCGATGAATGGGCCCGGTCGGTGTCGGTGCTGGCCCCGAACGCAGTCGCTCCAATGCTCGATCGCCTCGCCCGCGCTGGCTTCGAAGGTATCCTGCTGGACGCCCGCGGCTACACGCCGGCCCATGCCCGGCTTCTCGAACAGCAACTGATGAAGACGATCGCCGGGGCGAACCCAATCCGGCATCCGGATGGCAAGCAGGTGTTCTTCGATCTGCGTCGCCACCGCGACGACATTCGCCAGGGTCGCGACTGGGACGCTGAGCAGTATCGCGAGACGCACCGGCTCTGCATTCTCTGGCTCGAAGGGTTCGTCACCCACACCGAACCCGGCTACGAATGGCGCAAACGCTGGTGCGGCCCGCACGGCGTTGCACTGTTTGTGAATCCGACTGACGAGACGCGCAGGGTCACCTGCACCTTCCGAATCTACACCGATTTCAAGGAGCCATCGACGCTCACCATCGCGGGCGGCGACATCTGGAGTGAAACGCTGACCATCGACCGAAGCTCAGCCAGCATCACGCGGACATTCACGATCCCTCCCGGGCGGCACCGGATTCAGTTCGATTGTGTCCCGCCGGCGACCCACATCCCGAACGAGCACCGCCGACTGACGTTCCTCATCTCCGGGTTGCGCTTCGAGTAGTTAGTGTCCGTCGGGAAAAGGCGGCTTTTTGATTTTGTCACCTGCCTGGGAACTGGTGGGAGGTGATTGACGCTCAGGAATGCGCTCCGTTTTCGGTGGACCGGTGTGCCAGTGATCGCCGGGGCGACGCCGAGCGAC
>JBGSSZ010000690.1:0-32315 GCA_041736785.1 Limnoglobus sp. | reverse complement strand
CGCGAATCCGTGCGAAAGGCTCGGCCAGATCGACCGCGGCATCGACATGGTCCAGGATCGCCAGCACTGCTGATTGATCCACTGCGGTAGGCACGGTCAACGGCTGCGTGGAGCGCGTGTGCTCGAACGTGCAATCCGCGTCGCCCGACCCGACGGCCACAATCGGCACTCCGATCCGTGCTCCCAGTGGCAGGACCGGCAGCGTGTCGGTGACGATGAGTGTCGCTTGTGCCGCGGTTTTTTCCACGAGGGTGCGGCCGATCAGGTCGGCGTGAATGTAGTCCGCCAGCGTACTGCCGTAGAGGATCTCCTGCACGCGGTTCGGCTGCACCGGGGACGTGAGCCGAAACTCGAGCGGCCGGCCCCAGGCATTCACGACAAGGTATCCACCGATATATCCGGCCGCGTCGTGCAGCACGGTGAGAAAGCCGAGCGTGGGCCCGGTCTGGCGCTCGTCCAAGGTGTGCGACTCCCGGTGAGTGACTTCCTTTCCATCGGAGTTGAGCTTTCGCGGCTTCACCTTCGCGGGCCTCGCAGCACGGGTCCAAGGCTCGGGCTGCAATGCCAGTCCGCGTTCGTTGCCTATCTTCACAAAGGCTCAAAAGCGAACGTTTCAGCGATCACTACAACCCGACGCCCGTGTGTCGATCGCGGTGGCAAGTCCGATGATAACGAGTAAGATGGCGGAATGGATTGTGCGGTCTGGGCTCTTCGAGGATCGAGTGTTCATGAGTACGGATGCGAAGCCTTCTGCTGTCGAAGGGATCAAGGACGCGAGCCGGTTCCTTCGCGGAACGCTGCCGGAGGAACTAGCCTCGGATGCGGATCATTTTCAGTCCGAGTCGATGCAGCTCTTGAAGTTTCACGGCAGCTATCAGCAGGAGGACCGCGACGCCCGCAAGAGCCGCTCGAAGGCGGGGCTCGGCAAAGCGTACATGTTCATGATCCGGCTCAAGCTCCCCGGCGGCAAACTTACCGCGGAGCAGTACCTCGCGATGGACGACATCGCGGGCCAGTACGCCAACGGCACACTTCGGCTGACCACACGGCAGAGCATTCAGTTTCACGGCGTGCTCAAAGGCAACTTGAAGAACACTATTGCCGGGATCAACGACGCCCTCGTGAGCACCCTTGGCGCCTGCGGCGATGTGAACCGGAACGTGCTCACCTGCCCGGCCCCGACGGGCGATCCAATCCGCGTGCAGATGATGGTTGACGCCGAGGCGATCGCCGCGCATCTGACACCGCGAGCCGGCAGCGCCAGCTACCACGAAATCTGGCTCAACGGCGACAACGTCACTGCCAAGCTGGCGGAGGAGGAGCCGATCTATGGCAAGCTCTACCTGCCGCGAAAGTTCAAAGTCGCGTTCAGTCTCGCCGACGACAACTGCACCGATCTGCTCGCCAACTGCCTCGGCTATCAGGCCGTGGTCGAGAGTGGGGCATTGACGGGCTACAACCTGTATGTCGGCGGCGGTCAGGGCATGACCAACAGCAAGCCCGACACCTACCCGCTGCTGGCACAAGCGGTGGCGTACATCGAGCCGAACGAAGTTGTGAAAGCGGCCGAAGCCGTGGTGAAACTGTACCGCGATCACGGCAACCGCAGCGACCGCAAGCGGGCTCGCATCAAGTACCTCATGGGCGACTGGGGAGTCGAGAAGTTTCGCAGCGTGCTGGCGAAAGATTACCTTCAGCAGACGCTCGCGCTGCCGCTTGAGAATCCGATCACCGGCCTCGACCTGCACCACGGCTGGCACAAGCAGAGCAACGGGCAATGGTTTCTGGGCTTGAGTGTCGAAAACGGTCGCATCAAAGACGACGCCGACTATCGACTGCGAAGTGCCCTGCGGGCCATCGTCGCGAAATTTCAGCCCATCGTCCGCATCAGCACGCAGCAGGACATTCTCCTCGGCGACATCGTGAGTGCCAACAAAGCCGCGATCGAAGCGATGCTGGTTGAGCATGGCGTGCCCAAGCCTGAGCTTCTCTCGATGGTGCAAAAGTGGAGCATGGCCTGCCCGGCGATCCCGACCTGCGGTCTCGCCATCAGCGAAAGCGAGCGGGCTTTGCCGGGCATTGTCGATCAGCTTGAGACCATCCTGACCTCGCTGGGGCTCGAGGGCGAGCCGATCAGCATCCGTATGACTGGCTGCCCCAATGGCTGTGCCCGCCCTTATCAGAGCGAGATCGGGCTCGTGGGCCGCAGCGGGGACAAGTACACGTTGTATCTCGGAGGCGACAGTCTGGGGCGGCGGCTCAACGCCGAACTCTACGACCTGGTGCCACGCGATCGTGTGCTGCCGATGCTGGAAACGATCTTCACGATCTACAAGAACGACCGCCAGCCGGGGGAAGACTTCGGCGGCTACTGCAACCGCGTCGGCCTCGACGCACTCCGGGCCAAGTGCCCGCTCTCCACACCCTGACGTGCGATCGGAATTCAGTTATGCGTTACCTGGCACTCGCGGCCGATTACGATGGAACCATTGCCCACCACGGCAGCGTGGACGATGCCACCATCGCGGCACTGGAGCGCCTCAAGGCCAGCGGGCGCAGGCTCATCATGGTGACCGGTCGCGAACTTGAGGATCTTCGCACGGTCTTTCCCCGCTTCGACCTGTTTGTGCGGATCGTGGCGGAAAATGGTGCGCTGGTCCTGGATACGGCTACAAATGTCACGCGACTGCTGACCGAGCCGGCACCGGAGCGATTCATCGCGGAACTCCGCCGCCGCGGCGTGCCGATGTCACTCGGCCGCACCATTGTCGCCACCGTGGAGCCGCACCACATCGCAGTGCTCGAAACCATTCGCGACCTCGGCCTCGAATGGCACGTCATCTTCAACAAAGGCGCTGTGATGGTGCTCCCGGCCGGCGTCACCAAAGCGACCGGCCTTGCCCCGGTATTGAAAGAGTTGGAGATACCGCCTGAAAACGTCGTCGGAGTGGGTGACGCTGAAAATGATCATGCCTTGCTCGCCCTGTGCGGCTGCGGAGTTGCCGTGGCCAATGCGTTGCCGTCGCTCAAGGAGCGTGCGGACATCGTGACCACCGGTCGCGCCAGCGTTGGCGTGCAGGAATTGATCGCCCGCATCCTGAAGGACGATCTCAAAGGGATCGGCCACGCGACGGAAAACGCCCCTTTGTGAAGATTGCTCCGAAATATGAGGATTTGTTGAAGGCGCGGAGCTGCAGCCATAAAATACAATAAGTCTGGAGAGCTACGGCATGGAGTGCTTGTCCGGAATCCCTCATGGTGTGCAATGGCTGATGGCAAACAAATCCCCGGCTTGAAGCCTGGTCTCGCCGTGTCCGCGGCACTCGCCAAACTCCTGAAAGCTCGTCTCGCGTTCGTCCTCCAGCGAAGCCGGCAGATCGCTCCGCAGCCGGAAGCGGTACATCAATTGCGCGTCGGCACCCGCCGCGCGGCTGCCGCACTGCGATTGGCGAAAAGTCGGCTACCCGCCAAGAAACGGCAGCGCGTCAAAGAGACACTCACGGAACTGCGTCGAGCAGGCGGCCGCGTGCGCGATCTCGACATTTTCCTCGCCACGGTGCATGACGCTCCCAACGAATCCACGCGGGCCTTCCTCACTGGCCACGTTGCTCACGAGCGGTTGACCGCGTACCGCAAGCTCGCTGAGGTCGTCGCCGCCCGCTTGCCCGCACTCATCCGCATGGCTCGCACCTTGACAGCCTGCATCAAGCCAGCCGAGCATGAAATCGCATTCGGCGATCACATCGACACGCGGGCCCGGCGACAGTTGCACGCGTTCAACGCGTCGCTCGTCGAAGCGGTCGCCCAACACGACCCGGTACATCTGCATCAGTTGCGCATCCAGGCCAAGCGACTGCGATATACGATCGAAGTCGACGGTGCCAAATGGCAAGACTTCGTCAAACAGATCGAATCGCTCCAGACGATCCTGGGCGATTGGCACGACGCCCACGCCCTGCAACCACGACTCGCCGCAGCACGGGAAGCAGCCGCCAGCGTGAATGGTGCCGCGGGATCGCCGGTCGGCAATGGGATCGAAGCGATGCTTCGCGCTGCCGAACGCAGAGAAACCAAGGAACTGGCCGCGTTTCAGAAGTGGTCGCGAGCCTGGCAGGTCTTTCAGAAGAAGCATGTGAAAGCCGTTCTGTAAAACGATCCTCATGAATCCGAGCAAACAACTGAAGCAGCGGCTGGAGTCGCTGCGGGCCGCGGGTGTGGACTACCTGCCACGCAGTGCCACTCAGGTTGCGCTGCCCGACAGAACGGAGACCGACATGCCGGCCAACGCGGAGTCGGAAGTTGCGACGGTCGGCGTGACGAAGCTCGCGCTGGAGGTGCTCGCTGCCGAAGTGGCTGTATGCCGGTTGTGCCCGGAACTGTTTTCGACGCGGACACAAACCGTGTTTGGTGTCGGCCAGCTCAGCCCTGATGTCTGTTTTGTGGGCGAGGCACCGGGTGCAGACGAGGACGCTCAAGGCGTGCCGTTCATCGGTCGTGCGGGTCAACTGCTGGACAAGATCATCGTCGCCAGCGGATTTCAGCGTGATGAGGTCTACATCTGCAACACGCTGAAATGCCGACCGCCCAGCAATGCGACCCCGACGCCGGTGCAGTGTGCCAACTGCCGACCGTTCTTCGAGCGTCAGATTGATCTCGTAAAACCGAAGTGGATCTGCTGCCTGGGGGCAGTCGCTTCGAAAAACGTGCTCGCCACGGAAGTGAGCATCGGCAAGCTCCGGGGCAAGGTCCACGACTATCGTGGCATCCCGGTCGTCTGCACCTACCATCCCGCCTATCTGCTTCGGAATCCCGCTGCCAAGGGTGACTGCTGGAACGATATGAAGTTCCTGCTGACGAAAATGGGCCGCCCCATCCCCGAAGTGAAGCCGCAGTAATCAAGCGTCGGACCAAGGCGATGATCTTGCAGGTCAGGCAGGCTCAACCTTCCGGCGCGGTTTCCAAACCGATGCCCTCGCGGAGCGTACTGGCGAGTTGCTTCATGGTCACCGGCCGCACGAACACATGGCCTCCGGGCTTGGGCACCAAGCTCTTGGCGTAGCCGACCTGATCTTCGTTGAAGATGGCGATCGCCGTGAGATCAAGCCCGGTGATTTGTGCTGCCCGCTGGCAGTGTTCGAACGCCTCCAACGCTTCGCGACCGATGCTGCCCACATCGATCAGCACTGCGTGAAACGGCTGCTGCTGGTATCGCTTCACGGCTTGGGCAGCATCAATCGACATCAGCACGCGGAAGCCGAGCTTCTTGAACTTGTCGCGGAAGACATCCTGCAGCTTGGCATTGTTCTCGACGACGAAGATCGACAAGGGCCCGGACGCCTGACGGTGTGTGCCCGCACTTCCGCCGGCGATCTCGGCACGGACGGCCTTCACCGCCTCGTGCAGCAGAGCCGTGCTCTGAAAGCGTTGATTTGGATCGAAGGCGCACATCTTCGCGGCCAGTGCGGTCACCGTCGCAGGCAAATTGTATTCCAGGCCCAGACGGCGGACCTCATCGTCCAGTTCGTAGCGCTGCCGCATCATGGACGCATTGCGGTCCTTGGTGGGCGGGAGCACGGCGTGGCCGGTCAGCATTTCAAAGAACACGGTGCCGAGGAAGAAGATGTCGCTGCGAGGGTCACCTTTCTTCAAGCCGGTGACCCGCTCGAGCCCGGCATAGTCCACTGTGCGGTCCACGTCGGCTTCGTCGTCGCCTTTCTTGCTCTTGTTCGGATTCTGTGTGGTCATCATTTGCTGACCGCTGCTCATCTCCGCCAGTCCGAAATCCACAAGCTTTGCAACCTTGTCGGTTGAAAGCAAAATATTGGTCGGTTTGATGTCGCGGTGGGTCAAACCGCGGCTGGAGGCATAAGCAAGTGCCGCGACGCATTCTTCCAGAATCCGCATGGCTTCGTCGAGTTCGAGCCGCTTGCGGATGTTCAGGATGTCGCGGAGGTTGCCCCCTTCGACAAACTCCATGACGATGAAGTACTGTCCGGTGTTGTTGTCGCGGTTGACGGCCATGATCTGAACGATGTTCGGATGCTGGATGGCCAAGCCGAGACGGCCTTCGCGTTCGAAGAGTTCGATTTTGCGTTTGTCTTCGGTCCACTTCTTGCGGAGGACTTTGACTGCGACAGTCTGCCCAGTGCCCGGATCGGCCCCGCGATAGACGCGGCCGAAGCTTCCGGAGGCGATCTTGTAGAGCAGCCGATAGCCACCGAGCACATAGCCGTCGAGTTCGCCCTTCATCAACCGCGAAGTCTGCAGAGGCGTAATGAAGCCTTTCCGCTCCATGAGCCGGGCCATGGCTTCGGTCGGGGCAGTGCGGTCATCAAGTTCGTACACGCATTCCCGGGCGACGTTGTCGTCGACCAGACCCACGCGCACAGCGAGGGCGGCGAACTCGCTGGCATCAGTCGGAGCCATCGACGCGGAATCCTGAGGAATCGGCACTAATTTAACAGAACTGGCGGCGCGTTCAATCACCCAACCGACCAAAATCGCACTCGCTCCACATTCACGCGCCGTACTTTCCGAACCGCCCGGCGTGACCCATCGCCAGCAACATCAGATGCTTGGCAGCGAATTGCCCCAGCCCGCCTTGCAGGCAATTACGCTCGCCAAACGTGGTGACGTCGTCCGGACGGCAGTTGTCCGACACCAGCAGTGTCGGCACGGGGTGGAAACTGTGGCTCATCATTCGGCTCGGCGTACTGTGGTCGCCGGTGACGATGAAGACATCGGGATTCATGGCGCGGATGGCCGGGATCACGGCATCGAGGGCTTCAATCTTCTTGACCTTGGCTGCGAAATCGCCATCTTCGCCGGTGCTGTCGGTGTACTTGTAGTGCATGAAGAAGAAATCGTGCTCGTTCCAGGAATTCTTGAGGCACTCGACCTGGGAGTCGAGCGTCTCGCCGGCGTCGAGGATTTCCATGCCCACCAGTCGGGCGAGGCCTTTGTACATGGGGTAAACCGCAATCGCGGCGGAACGCAGACCGTAGAGATCGAGCATCGTCGCGATCTGCGGCATGCCGGCGAAGCCGCGAAGCGTTGCACCGTTGGTCGGTGCGTCCGCTGTCAGCACGGTGCGGACCTGACCGAGGAACTCGTTGACGAGTTTGGCCGTGCGTTCGCTGGGCGGGTCCTGTCCGACAGCCGGGAGCGGAACAACACCGGTGGCCTGTGGATCGGTGTCGTTGATGCGATCCCCGAGGCCTTCGCCGCGGAAGACCAGGACAAATCGATGCTCCTTCACCGGCTCCACGAACACTTCGCACTCGAGCATGGTGATGGTTCGAAGCCGTTTGACCAATTCCACGCAGCGCTCCGTGCTGGGCCTGCCGGCACGGCGATCGATGATGGTGCCATCGTCGGCAAGAGTGACGAAGTTACCGCGGACGCATGTGTCGTGCGGCCCCACAGGAAAATTAATGCCGAGTGCTTCCAGGATTCCGCGGCCGATGCGATGCTCAAGCGGATCGAATCCGAAGAGCCCGAGGTGCCCTGGCCCGCTGCCGGGCGTGATTCCCGGCAGCACCGGCAAGCTGAGCCCGCAGACACCATCCGCCACGGCGGCATCGAGGTTCGGAGTCTTTGCTGTTTCCAGTTCGGTGCGGCCTCCTTTCTCCATCGGCAGCCCGCCCAGGCCATCAGCCACCAGCAGTACAATTTTGGAACCGTTGGCGTCGCGAAGTTCGCGGATAAGGTCGTGTGTGTGCATTCAGTGACTTTAGCGACCATTCCGCGGAGCGTCAGCCGGGATTCTGCTTTTGCAGAGGCTTGTTTCCCTCGCGAAGGGAAAATCCGCCACAACTGCGGTTTCATAAGTTTACGCGGGGCAAAAACTGAACTAGAGTAGTCGCAAGGATTGCCAATCTTGGCGGGACTGCGCATGGAGCGCGAGAACAAGGGATCGATCTGATGCAGTTGCCCGACGAAGCGATTGAGTACGACTACCGCCGGCTCGTGCAGTCGCCGTCCGAAGCGTGGACGCCACTCGCCGAACTGCAGGGGCGGAACTACCTCGCTCCCGAAAAACTCGACGCGATCCGCACTAAGCTGAACTCGATTCGCGGCCAGGTCGCAAGCGAACGCGAACTCCAAAACCCGCCTGCCAAGCTGCAGCCGCTGCAGGTCGGCTTCATCGATCTGCCACAGAAACTACTCGATCAGTTTCGCCGCAAGGGCGACGCCAGCGAATTGGGGAAAATTCACCGGATCGCCGCCCGCGTCAAGGAAAATTGCGACCGCTTTATCGTCCTCGGTATTGGTGGCAGCTACTTGGGGGCGCGCGCTCTCTTTGAAAGCCTCTGCCACTGCTACCACAACGAAATGCCCGCCAAGATGCGCATGGGCAAGCCGCGGTTCTACTTCGAAGGCAACAACGTCGACAATGACGCCCTGCAAGATCTCATCGAGCTGCTCGACAACTCCTGCGTCGATCCCGAAATTCCCGAAGAGCGTTACGGCATCGCGGTGATCAGCAAGTCGGGCACCACTTTGGAAACCGCCGCGGCATATCGCGTGTTCCGCGGCGAAATGGCCAAGCTCTACGGACCACGCTCGGAATACACCAAAGCGCTCACCGTGCCAATCACCGGACCCAAAGGACGACTCCGCGACCTGTGCCGGGCTGACGGCTTCGACGACGAAGATATGCTGACGATCCCCGACGACATCGGCGGGCGCTACAGCGTTTTCACGCCCGTCGGCCTGCTGCCCGCAGCGGTGATGGGGCTCGACGTGCGGGCCCTGCTGCTCGGTGCGGCCACCATGACCAAGCGATTCCTCGAAGAACCCTTCGAGCGCAACCCGGTGTTGCAGTACGCCGCCGTCAACCATTTGATGAACGAAGAACTGGGCAAGAACACGCGAGTGATGGCGGTCTGGAGCAAGAAGCTCGAAGCGATCGGTCTGTGGTACGATCAGCTACTCAGCGAGAGCCTCGGCAAGCAGGGCCGCGGTCCGTCGCCGCTCACGGTGGTCCAAAGCCGCGATCTGCACTCCCGCGGGCAGCAGCATCAGGACGGCACACGCGACAAGCTCATCAACAATCTCTTCGTCCGCACGGTGAAGCACCCGCCGCTGCCCATTGGCATGTCGGACCGCAACGAAGACGACCTCAACGGCATCAGCCGTAAAGGCTATCCCGATCTCCTCGCTGCCGCGTTTGAAGGCACCAACCAGGCCTACGCCGATTCCGCACGCCCGACTGCGGACATCATCCTGCCCGTGCTCAGCGAGCACACCGTTGGCCAACTGTTGCAGATGCTGATGCTGGCCACGGCAGTGGAAGGTCGCCTCTGCGGCATTAACCCCTACGGCCAACCGGGCGTGGAAACGTACAAGTCGAATATGTGGAAGATCCTGAAAGCGACGCCGAACCTGCCGAAGGGCGAAGTCCGCGACGCCGCCAAGGGAATGTAGGTCAAGACAATTGAGTCGAGCGATTGCCTTGATTGCGCGAACCATCACCAGTCCGCAGCGCAAGCAAGGGAATGCCATTGATTGCGATATTTTTTACCAGTCCGCAGCGCAAGCAAGGGAGTTTCAGAGATTGCCTTGCTTGCGCTGCGGACTGGTGATGATCCGCGTCCACTTTTGAATGAGATCCCAACAGGTCTGTGCCGTTACAAGAAGTTACTTGTGGACAGCGATTGATTCAGGTAGCATCGCTGAAAACGGGGACTTCACATGTCGCGATTCATGCTCCTGACCGTGTTGCTGTCATTTGCTCCTGGGCTCCGAGCGGCCGAGAAAGAGTTTCGCGGCACGATTGAGACCGTCGCCGCCGATGCCCGCTTTGACACTGCCCACCGCCACTTTCACACTCAGGATTACTTATCAATAAACCAGGTAACGCCTTCGACCATCGGCTCGCTGCATAAGATTTACGTCGACGAGTTCACTCGACAGCCCGGTTTCGGCGTTGGACGTAGTGGACCATTCTACCCGGAAACACCCAAGCACTGGGTCGAACTGGTGCCGGAGAGCGAAGGCAGCCGCATCCGTGACTTTGGCAAAGCCAAAACCCCGCCCCGATACGATCTTGTCAAAGAAACTCTCCACTTCGCAGATGGTCAGACAGAGACAGTCCGCGAACGGGTCTGGTTGCTGAAGCAGGGACAGTTGCTCTCCACGGGAGAGAAACCGGAAGCCTACATCACCGCGACGTCGCCGAACATGCATGAACTCTTCAATGGCAAACAAACGGCCAAGGCTGCATCCATCAAGAAGCGGGCCGCGACGGAGTTTGAGTCGCTCGCCGTGGCAGAATTGAAGAAAGGCAAGGACATTGCTTTTCATGTGAGTGAGACCGAGATGCTCGTCGTGGGTGCGCTGCGTGCGGAACAAACCTGTGCCAAATGCCACAATGTGGAGGGAAAAACACTGCTGGGGGCGTTTACTTACACATTGCTATTGCAATCGGAAGCGACTCCGGAGAAACACCGGCTGTCCAATCTGAAAGGCTTGAGCAGAATCCAGCGTGGAGCCGTCGACGCGATCGAGGCCATAGGCGGCAAGTTCATCCGCGACGGCGATGGCCCGATTGTGTCCTTGCAACTTGGTTTCGTCGCGACCGAACAGATTACCGCGGCCAAGCCACGCTGGGTGGCGTCAACTCATGTGCTTGCACGCGACAGTGTGATCAGTCAAGTGAGCGCGTTTCCCGATCTGGTGACCCTGGACATTTCCAATACGCTCATCAGCGATGCCAGCATCGACGAGATCGCCAAACTTCCGAAGTTGAAGAAACTGATCGCGAGCAATTCCCGCATCACCAAGAAGGGAATCACGACGTTGAAGTCCAGGATTGCAAACCTGGAGGTCGTGAATGCAATCGTTGCACCCTGAGGCCGGACCTGCCAAATCGCGAAGTCCGCGAGGCCGCGAAGGGGATGTGAGTTAAATCAGCTTTGGCTTCAGTGGGTCGGGGAAAGACTCCCAGGCGATGTCATATGTCGGTTGAAGTTCCAATTTGATGTAACTCCGCCCGCCCAGAAAGAGCGGCATATCTGGTAGTTCACGGCCTACTGACAGGGGTTCCATGAATGCCGTCACGGCATCGCCGGGTTCGTAGGAAACTACGCAACGATTCTCGTCGTCACTCAGATGTTCGCCGCCACCTTCGAATTGGTCCCAGATTTCTGCATGGATTCCGTGAGGATCGCGTGGTGTCGGGGGAAACAAATCCACAACCATCACGCTGACTCGGCTCCGAATGTACTTCACGGACTTCTCGACGAACTTTTTGAAATTGCCGATCGAATGCTTGTTGCCAGGAGAGATAATCTCGATGACGGCCACGATCTCACCATCCACGCTCTCGACTCTGATGCGATCCGCTTTTGCTGCGAAAATGTCCTCGTCCGTCTGCTGGATCACACGAGTTGTCGGGCGGGGTTCCAAGAGAGCAACCCCGCCGGAGGAATTTTTTGGAAGAGAACCATGCAGTTGCAGAGTCAGCACATCAGGAATCGTGTCATCGTTCGTCTGCTCCTGCAACGCGAAGTATTCCGGGGGAAGCTCGTTCCTGTTCAGCGAGGTGCAAATCGCGGTGATCCACTGCTGATGGAAATTATGGAACAGTCCGGATCGCACTTTCGTCCAGTCATGGATCGGCATGTTGCACCCAATCACGCAAGGATTCCACTGACGATCTCCGCCGGCACCAGTTCGCGCGGCTGGTTCAGGTGATTGTAAGTGATCGTATCGGGGCGGATGCCGACGCTGTGGTAGATCGTGGCGAGCAGTTGTCCCGGATGGACGGGATTGTCGACCGGTGCCGAGGCGGTCTTGTCGCTCTTGCCGTGGACGTAGCCGCGTTTGATGCCGGCACCGGCGGCGAGTGCGGTGTAGCAGTATGGCCAGTGATCGCGGCCGTCGTCAGAGTTGCCGTTGCCGCTGGTGCTGACCCCGCGCTGCGGGCTGCGGCCAAACTCGCCAACCACCACGACCAGCGTCTCCTTCAATAAGCCTCGCTGGTCGAGATCGGTCAGCAACGCACTCACGCCGCTGTCGAGCATCGGTGCGGCCTGGTCTTTCATCCGCTTGCTCAGCCCCAGGTGAACATCCCAACTGTGGTTGTCGCTGTTGGCCACCTTGGGCCAGTTGATCTCGACGAACCGCGTCCCGGCTTCGATGAGTCGCCGGGCGAGCAAGCAGCACTGACCGAACGTGTTCTTGCCATAGCCCTCGCGGAGCGTGGCTTTCTCTTTGCTGAGGTCGAACGCCTCCCGGGCCTTGCCGCTGAGCACGAGGTCGAGAGCTTTGCCGTAGTAGCTGTTGAGTTCGTGCTTGCTGACGGCTTTCTCGATGGCGGGCATTCCCTTGGAGACCGTCTCCCGCAGCGTGGCCCGACGCTGCATCCGTTCGGCGGTCAGGTCGTCACGCAGCTTGAGGTCGTCCACCTTGATGCGCGACATCTTGTCCATGTCCATGTCGTCGCCAGCGGGATACATGAGGTACGGGTCGTACGCCTTCCCGAGGAACCCGGCGGTGCCCCCCTTCCCCACCACATTCGATTCCTGCAGCGGTCGCGGCATGACCACGAACGGCAACATCGGTGCTTCGATCGGCTTGAACTTGATGATGTTCGAGCCCACTGTCGGATAGTCCTTCGGGCTCGGCGGCTCCAACTGCCCGCTCGGACTCACCTTGTCGGTCGTGTAGCCGGTGAGCATCTGATAGATGGCCGCGGTGTGATTGAAGAGCCCGTTCGGCGAGTAGCTCATCGAGCGGATCAGCGTGGCCTTGTCGATTGTCTGCCCGAGCTTGGGCAGAAGCTCCGTGAAGTGCACACCGGTGAGCTTGGTCGGCTCATTCTTGAAGACACTCTTCACCTTGTCCGGCACGTTTTCCTTCGGGTCCCAGAGGTCGATGTGGCTCGGCCCGCCCTGCAGATAGATCAGGATCACGGACTTGGCCGCGCCGAAGCCTTTGCTGCCGTGGCCGCTGTTCGGCACGGGAGCACTCGAGCCGAAGCTGGTGAGGTTCGCCAGCGACAGCCCCGCCAGCGACAGACTGCCGACGCGGAGCAGATCGCGGCGGCTTATGCCATCGCAGGTGTCACGGCTCACCGAACCGGGGATGACGAGCATGAGTGGACTCCTGCAGTGCAGATAACTGTGAAATTGTATCAAAAGCATCGATGTCAACGTCGCGTGTCAAGCCGGAACTCATCGCTTCTTACGTTGCACAGCTTCGCGGACTGCTTCCATGATAACACCTGAGGCCGAATCCGGGTGGATCTCCGACTGATTGCCTGCTTTCACTGCGCAGGATTTGCAAAGCTCCGAGTTCTGCCAAAGGCCATACATATTGCGAATCGTCATCCCCCAACTCAGGTGATACAGAATCGTGCCGCCGGGCGGCGTATTCCGCAGCAACTCGCGACTCGGTTCATCGAGATGACGAACGAGGTCAGCAACCACTCCATCGCAAGTGTTCAGATCGGGAACTTTCCAAGGTTCTGGAGCGACTTCCAAGGCAACTCGCGGGACCGGCGTGTTGATCGGAGTATCACAACCAATCATCATCATCAGGGCGATCAGCGAGGTGCAACGAAACATGGCGGACCTCCGGGGGACAAGCTCCTACACCATCTGCAGATTCTGTTCGTGCCGGTAGGCTTTCTTGTGCGCCAGGGCGGCACCGACGAAGTCGCGGAAGAGCGGGTGGGCTTTCGTCGGCTTCGACTGAAACTCCGGATGACATTGCACGCCGACAAACCACGGATGATGCGGTAGCTCGATCACTTCGACCAGCGCACCGTCGTCGGTCGTGCCGCTGATCACCAGCCCGGCGTCTTCGAGTCGACCGCGATAATCGTTGTTGACCTCGAAGCGATGGCGGTGCCGCTCGCTCACCATCGCGGCACCATACGAATTGGCTGCTTTGGATCCTGGCTTCAAAGCGCACTTGAACGCTCCAAGCCGCATCGTCGCGCCAAGCTGGGTCACATTGATCTGTGTTTCGAGCAGCGCGACCACGGGATGCACGGCTTCCTTGTTGAACTCAGTGCTGTTCGCGCCGTCGAGACCGCAGACATTGCGAGCGTATTCGATCGTCGCACATTGCAGTCCGAGACAGATGCCGAAGAACGGCAGCGAGTTTTCGCGAGCCCAGCGGATGGCTTCGATCTTGCCGCTGATGCCGCGTTTGTCGAAGCCGCCGGGCACCAGCAGACCGTGGCAGTTGGCGAGGAGTTTCTCCGCAGGCTCGCTGTCGAACCGCTCACTCTCGATCCGCACCACTTTCACCTTGTGATGGTGTGCGATCCCCGCGTGGTCGAGAGCCTCGTAGACACTCTTGTAGGCGTCGCGGTGCTTAACGTACTTGCCCACAAACGCGATCGCCACATCGCCGAGTGGCTTGATGATCCGGTCGAGCATCGCCTGCCAGTCGTCGAGCACCGGCTGCGGGCGATCGCCCAGAGTCAGCCGTTCCACGATGATGTCATCAAGGCGATTCGAGTGCAGACTGAGCGGCACCTCGTAGATGCTGTGATCGCGGTCCTTTTCCTGAATGACTGCTCGCGGCTCGACGTTGCAAAAGAGGGCGATCTTGTCGCAATCCTCGCGGGGAATATCCCGCTCGGTGCGACAGATGAGCACGTCTGGCTGGATGCCGATCTTGCGAAGCTCTTGAACGCTGTGCTGCGTGGGCTTCGTCTTCAACTCCCCCGCGGCCTTCAAATACGGCACGAGTGTCAGATGCACGAACAGGCAGTTCGCCTTCCCCTGCTCAAACGCATACTGCCGGATCGCTTCGAAGAAGGGCATCGCTTCGATGTCGCCGACGGTGCCGCCGATTTCGGTGATGACCACATCGACGCCCGGCTGCGAGATCTTGCGAATGCAGTTTTTGATCTCGTCGGTCACGTGCGGGATCACTTGTACGGTCTTGCCCTTGTAGCTGCCGGCCCGCTCTTTGTTGATGATCGTCTGGTAGATCTTGCCGCTGGTGTAGTTGCAGTGCTTGTCGAGAGGGGCGTTGGTGAAGCGTTCGTAGTGACCGAGATCGAGATCGCACTCGGCACCGTCGTTGAGCACGTAGACTTCGCCGTGCTGATACGGACTCATAGTGCCGGGATCGACGTTGAGATACGGATCGAATTTCTGCATGCGAACGGTGAGCCCGCGGCGTTCGAGCAGCAGGCCGATCGACGCGGAGGTGAGCCCTTTGCCGAGAGACGAGACGACGCCGCCGGTCACGAAAATATGTTTGGCCACGTGTGGCTCCTCCTGGCGCGACGAGTTCGGTCCCTGAGTGCTGTTTTAGCGAGCCTGCCCGAAACGTGAATGGCCGATGTGAAGTTCACTCCACCAGGCTGCAGGAACTGCACTATCATTCACACGCACACGGAATAAAATCGCGCAAACCCGAGCGAGCAACACGATGGCAGCAAGACAGGCCGACTACGACGTGGCGATCATCGGTGGCGGACCGGGCGGCTCGACCACCGGCTCGCTGTTGAGGAAATACAACCCCGAGCTGCGTGTGCTGATCCTCGAGCGCGAAATCTTCCCCCGCGATCACGTCGGTGAGAGCCAACTGCCGGTCATCAGCAGCATCCTCCACGAGATGGGGGCGTGGGACAAAGTCGAGGCGGCGAATTTTCCGATCAAGGTCGGTGGCACCTACCGCTGGGGGAAATCACCGGAGCTTTGGGATTTCGAGTTCCTGCCACTCGAGGACTTCCAGGACGAACCGCGGCCCAGCCAGTTCAGCGGTCAGCGGTTGCGGACGGCTTTCCAGGTCGATCGCGCGATCTACGATGAGATTCTCCTCGATCACGCAGCCGAACTTGGCTGCGAGGTCCGCGAAGGCACGGGCGTTGCCCGGATCGAACGCGACGGCGATAGCGTGACGGGACTCAAACTCGCGAACGGCGAGACTATCACAGCCCGTTACTACGTGGACGCCTCCGGCAACGCGGCGACCCTCCGCAGGGCCATGGGCGTCCCCATCGACTGCCCCACCCAACTCAAAAATATCGCCATCTGGGACTATTGGGACAACGCGGAGTGGGCCATCGAGATCGGCGTCGGGGCAACGCGAATCCAAATCATGAGCGTCGGCTTCGGCTGGCTCTGGTTCATCCCTCTCAGCCCGACCCGCACCAGCATTGGCCTGGTTTGCCCCGCGGAATACTACAAGTCCTCAGGCAAGACACCCGAACAACTCTATTCCGAAGCGGTCCACAGTGATGAACGTATCAGCGCTCTGACTGCCAGTGCCACTCGCGAAGGGAAAATCAAGACGACCAATGACTGGTCCTTCGTCGCCGAGCGCACCGTGGGCGAGAATTGGTTCCTCGTCGGAGAGTGTGCTGGCTTTGCCGACCCGATTCTCTCCGCGGGGCTGGCGTTGACCACGACCGGTGCCCGCGAACTCGCCTACACCATTCTCGAGCTCTTTCGCGGCGAACAGCCAGGCGACTGGCTCACCCGGCACTACGACTCCATGCAGCGCGAGCGGGTCCGCCAGCACATGCGCTTCGCCGAGTTCTGGTATTCCACCAACGGCCAATTCACGGAGCTTCAGGAGCATTGCCGGGAGATTGCCCGCGATGCGGGGTTGGACCTCAACGCGGGTCAGTCGTGGGCTTGGTTGGCACAGGGGGGCTTTGCCACCGATGTTGTCGGACAGGTTGGACTGGGAGGGCTGGGACTGACAGCCATCAAGATGCTTGCCGAGCAATTCACCGGCGACGAAGCTACTTGGCGACTCAACAATGCCAATAGCTTTGAACTCGATCTCGCTGATGCAGTCCACGAAACGACGCCCGAGTATCGCAATGGCCGGATCTACCCGGTCGACACCTACCGTCGCGGCGACCGCAGACTCGTCGCAGTCGGATTCAACGAACTGATTTTGAAATGTCTGGCGACGCCGCTTGATATCGCAGGGCTCGTCCGCCGCGTGATGGCTGTGCTGAAGCAGAGGAACGAGCCCCATCCCAAGGTAGCCCTGCAGATGGCCCTGCAGGTGCTGGAAGTGATGATGGACCAGGGTTGGGTTCGCGGTCGGTTTGAGGCAGACCTGCCGCGCCTCGCCATTGAAGGCAGCGGCAAGATCATCCATCCCAATCGCGATCCCATGCCTCACTAAATCGTGAGGCCGAAGTTGCTGCCAAAACGTGCGAAGTCCGTCGATCCATCGACCGTGCCGTCGTTGTTGAAGTCGAATGCACTCCCGCCGACGCCAAACGACTGACCGAAGCTCGCACCGAAGAGCGCGAAGTCGGCACTGGACACGGTGCCGTTGCCATCGATGTCGCCGTAGAGTCGTTTGAAAGTCGTGGTGTAGTCACTGCCCGGCGTACCGTCGCCGGCGAGGTTGACGCCGCCTGTACTGATCTTGTTGGCGAGAATTGTCAGAGTGTAGACGCCGTCCTTCAGCGAGCCGAACTCGGTGGCGGAGCCGCTGAACAGGAGCTTGGCCGTGGTCTGATTCGGTGCACTGCCGCTGAAATCGACTGCGACGGTGACGGGTCCGTTCGGCCCGGTGACGACGAAGGCATCCGCAGGGTTGCCCACGAAGATCACGCCATTATCGAACACGACCTGAACTTGATCCACGCGGGATCGCTGGGCCGTGCCATCGCCGATGTTGAGACCCTGCACAGTGGGTGTGGGCTGGACAATGTTGTAAATCTCGGCGTTGTTGAACGATCCGTTGCCGTTGCCGAGCCCGCCGACTTTGGCCCCAAGCAGGCTGACGACGGTGTCGTTGTCAACGAAATTGACAGTCAAAGTGCCGCTACCAACACCCGACTTGGTGTGGACTTCGAACACCTTCGGATCCGAGGTTTCGTGGATGTGGTCGATGTACGCTCCGGCGATGTTGCCGGTGGTGACGAGTTGGAAATCGCTGGTGTCCAGTCCGGTCACGGCGTCCGAGAACGTAACGAAGAATTCCGCGTCGCCGGCGTCAACCGTGGCGGCACCCTCGCGGACGATCGACTTGACAGTCGGGACATACGCTTCAAGTGCCACGCCGGAAGTCACAAGATCGTTGGTGTTCGAGTTCTGATTGATCAGCAGGAGGGAGCCATTGCTCTGCGTGTTCCGCAGGCCGACTGTGGCACTGGCACCGTCGGTGAAGTTCAAATTACCAGCGTTCAGATCCTGGTAGTTGTAAATGACGCTGCCGGGCGTTGCTCCGGTGTTCAGTTGCAGAATGGCGGTGAAGGTCATGCCGCTGGACGAGGTATTGTAGGGGTAGACCTGATTCCACTGCACGAGGAAGCGGTCGGGCGTGCTGTCGCCGCTGGTGTCCTGGAGCAGACCGCGGACCTGCGGAGTGCCTGGGCCTTTCACAAAGTCGTCCCAGAGCGGCGCGAGTGCGGCACCCGTGAAACTGGTGCTGTTGTACGTGATACTTTCGAGGTTGCTGTTCTGGTACGAACTGCTGCCACCGCCGAACGTGATCAGGCCGTTCGAATTCACATAGACGCTGCTGCCGCCGGTGTAGCTGGTGCCGTAGAGGTTGAAAGTGTTGGTGCCGAGATTGACGGCGACATTGGCGTCGTCTGCACTGTTGATGATGGTGGTCCAACCGGTGAGGCTACTGAGGTCTTCATAGCTCGCGGTCTTGGCACTGTAGCCGAAGGCATCGGGTCCGACGGTGCCGGGCGGCACGATCGTGAAGGTGATGGTTGTCCGGTCGTTGCTGTCGGTGACGAGGTCGCCATTCTGATCGATGGTGTTGCCGAGCGGGTCGGCCATGCCTTCGCCGATCACCAGAGTGTAGGTACCAAGACCGGTCATGCTGGAAAACGAAATGTCGAAGAGGGCGCTGGTGCCGCCCGGTGTGACGGGATCGATACCTGACATCTGGCTCATCAGATCCCCGCCGCCGGGACCGGTGAAGCTGAGGATGTCGGCGAACGTGACCGTGCTGCTGTCGAGCGGCTTGTTGTACTGCAGGCGGACGCTGCTCACGGCGGTCGAGGTCGCACCGCTTGGCGTGGTAGCAGTCAATCGCGGTGCGGTGATTGTAAAGATGTTGGTGAAGACATCGTCGGAAGGCTCACCGAAGGTGCCGTCGTTGTCCTGGTTCAGGGCCTTGCCGTCTGTGCCGAGGATGTCGGGGCCGATGTTGGCGGCGTAGGTGCCGACCTGGCCTTGAGGCGCGAAGTGGATGCGATACGACACGGACGAGTTGGGCGTGACGCCGGTGACGGGGATTGCGCCGCTTGGCCCGGTCATCACGACATCCGACTTGTCGAAGGTCGCTGCATTGACAGCGAGATTGAAATTCACGTCGATGAAATCCACAGGCCCGTTGTTGGCCCCGATCGGCGAGGAACTCAACACGCGAAGACCGACGTTCGGCTGCGATGTCAGCGAGATCGGAATGCGGGTAGTGTTGTTGGTCTCGTCCGTTTCCTGGACGTGGTTCATGGGATCGGCTTCGACTTCGAGCCAGTAGTCGCCATTAGGCAGTCCGGTGATGTCGATCTGCTGCCCGTCGAGGCCACTGCTGTAAATATCTTTGTAGCCGACGGAGATGCCCTGCACTTTGCTGCTGCAGGAGTTGTAGACGCTGTTCGCGGGTGAACCGGGCAACTGCGGATTGTTGTGGCTCAAGTCGAGCAGACAGAAGCTGGTCTTCGGTCCGTACGCGACGATGGATCCGTCTTCCCAATTGGCCGTGGGCCGCGTGCGGATGCGACCGACTGCAAAGTCGTCGTAGTGAACGTGACCGTGGGTGGGGTGATACACGAACGCCCCGGCGGGCACGTCGGTGAATGTCAGGTCATCGTTATAGATGCGCTGATCGACGATCTGGCTCTGAGTACCATCGGGGTTGTTGATGATGGTCGTGGTGCCGCGAAGCTCGAATGCGCCTTTGCCGATATTCTGCATTCCGGTGGCGTAAGCCAGTTCGGTGACACCGCCCACGGTGCTGACGGTCCAGCCGGACAGGTTCGCGGGATCGGGGTTAAGGTCGGGCAGCATGGCGACTGCGGGCGTGATACGATCTTCGAGTGGCAGCCAGCTCAACAGTGAGCGACGTGGACGTGTCATCTGTAAAACTCCTCGAACCAAAGAACGGGAAAAAGAATGAAATAAGGACTCCGCGGCCTCAGAGAGTCATTCCGAAGCGGTTTCCGAATTGAGCGAAATCGACGGCCCCGTCGATGAAGCCGTCGTTGTTGAAATCGAAGGCACTGCCGCCGATGCCAGGCGATGCGCCGAATTCATTGCCGAATGCGGCGAAGTCGATGCTACCATCGACGGTGCCGTCGCCATTGATGTCGCCGAAGAGGCGCTTGATGTCGGTGGTCTCATCATTGGCCAGCATGGGTGCGCCGTCGATGGAGGTGACAGCGGCCGCGACGACGGTGAGAGTCCAGATTCCATCGGCCAGTGAACCGAAATCAACACCGACCACGGCGTCGAACGTGAGCAGTGCCACAGTTTGCGAGCCGACCACACTGCTGCCGGTCAGGATGCCGCCCGCGGGGTTGCTGGTCAATGTGAAGGTGCCGTTGCTGAGTGCGAAGGCACCGGAGGCGAGATTGACCTGATCGCTGAAGGTCACCGCGATCGTGGTCACGCGCGACCGCTGATCTTCGCCGGCGTTGATCACCACGGAATCGACCGTGGGTGAGGGCACAGCGCGCGATGTGACCAGATAATCGCCACTGTTCGCTGCGGACAGACGGATCGTGTAGGTGGCTCCCGGTGTCAGTCCGGTCACGGTGAGCGTCTCATTGCGGCCATCCGGGAGTGCTGTTCCCGTCGCAAGCAGCACCGTGCCAACCGAATTGTAGAACCGCAGTGCTGGATTGAGTGTATTCCCTGTGCCCGGTGTGGCGGTTTCCACTCGCAACACCGACGTGTTCGCCGGCATCACCAGCGAATACCAGTCATCGTTGCCACTGGCCAGTGCACCGAATGCACTGTCGGAGGCACCCAGTGGCTGTGCCGTCGTGCCGGAGTTGTTGGCTTCGGAATCGAAAGCAGCATCCTGCAACACGACGAGGTTGTAGGGGACCGCAGCAGTCTCACCGGTGACCGCGGCGTAGTACGTCCCGGCGGCGGGGATGACGAAGTTGGCGACACCCGCGGTGAAATTGGATGCGCCACTGCTGCCGGTCGCGAGCAGCGATGTGCCGTCAATGTCGAAGAGTTCGACGCCGAGATTTCCGGCTGCGAGAGCGTCGGCGACGAGCGAGACGGTCTCCCCTGCTGCGGCGCTGAAGGAATAGAAATCCTTCGTGGCCGCCGGCGGGCTGATGATCGTGCTCACACCGTTGCCGTGGAAGCTGCTCGTGCTGTTCTGCGAGAGCAGCAGTTTGGGGCTACCGCCCGTATTGGAGTCTTTGATGCCGATGGATGCGGAGACGCCACCGTTCTTGTTGGACACGTTGCCGTCGAGGTCTTCGTAGTTCAGGCGGATCTGATTGCTGCCTTCGAACAGGACGGCCTGGAAGCGGAGAGTGAAACTGCCCGAATTGCTGCTGGTCCAGTAGCGGACGTTGTCCCACTGGATGACGAGACGCCTGTTGCCGGGAGTGCCAAGCACCTGATTCTTGATTCCACTGGATCCGTTTTCGAGGTCGTCCCAAAGCACGGCGATTGCCGCTTGACTGGGTGCGCTCGTCAGGCTGCCGTTCGAATTGCTGGTCGTACTGCCGCCAAAGGTGATCAGACCGTTGTCGGAGACCGAAAGCGAGGTGTAGCCTGTTCCGTAAAAATTGAATGAAAACGGGATCGCGACGGTGGAAGTTACGTCGTCGGCGTTCACCAAGATCGTCGACCCTGTGCTGCTGATGTCTTCAAAAGCGTAGGGCACCGAATTCGCGACATAAGCCGTGGAAACATCGGTTGAGCCGATTACCGCCGCCCGCTTCGCCGAGCCGGCCGCAGTCGACTGCTCGATGAGGCTGGAGTTCAGACTCTGTGCTGTCGCAGACGTGTCGTTGGTCGCGCTGCTCTGAATCGATTCGGTTTCACGCGTGGCGTTACGCTGCACGTCGAGCGTGTAGCTCCCGTCTGTGCTCGCCACACCCTGAACACGAACGGTGTATGTCCCCGTGACTGGTGCGACAGCGGTGGGTGTGGCGATAGTCTGGCCGTTGTTCGATGCAGTGACAATGCTCAGTTGAGTGTTTGTAGGCGTCAGAACGGTGACGCGGGACCGCAGACCGGAATCCGGTGTGAGCACGGCAGTGATCGCTTCGCCCGCCTGGAATTCCACTGTGAACTCGTCAATATCACTGGTGGTGTTGACGATGCCGCTGATGGTTGCGGCGTAGACCTGCGAACCGAGCGGGTCGATCGCCGTGAGCGGGCCCAGCGGTTGCGTGGTGTAATCGAGGACATAACTCCCGACAAATTCGGCGTTGCCGTTGCCGTCCACGTCGGTGATCGCGCCATCAATGATCGTGGCGGTGAATGTACTCTCGGCATCAAGTCCGATCAGCGTGTAGCGGACCGTGGTGTTGCCATTCAGCAGAGTGAACGCGGTTGCGTAGCCCGTGCTCAAACGCAGGTCGTTGGTGCTGACGCTGGCGGGGAGCACGGCTTCGTTGAAATTGACATCGAAGCTGGTCAGCGACGGTGCCTGCTGACTGCCCGAGGCTGGTGTCGTGCTGCTGACGGTCAGCTTGACGGGATCGTAGCGGAAGCTGGCGAGGAAATCCTGCACGGGGTTGGCGTCGCTGGCCCGCGTGAACGCACCACTCGCGACGGCCATCGTCTGCAGTCCGTTCGCGGTCACCGGCGTCGTCGTAAAGTTGAACGTGGCGCTCGTGCTGCCCGGGCTGTAGCTGACACTCGTGGCCGGGATGCCATTCACGGTCAGATCGCTCGCATTCAGAGTCGCGGCATTGATGGCGTCAGTGAAATTCAGAGTGAACGACGACGGCGCACCTGCGAGGATGGACTGTGCCACCGGGGTATGACCGATGATCTGCAGCGTCTGAACCGAGCCGGGAATGGTGTCGTCAGTCACAATCAATGCCGTGGAAGTCGATCCGCCATCGACCGCGTTCTCACCGAGCCCGCGACGGGCGAAGGCCTGCCAGATCTGCAGGTGATTGTCGCCACCGGTCAGGGCCTGATCCGCGGCGAGAATCGCATCGCGGGCTTCGGTGAAGGACGGTGTCGCAGGCTGGAGCTTGAGCGCGTCAATCACCAGCCGTAGTGCGAGCTTGTTGCCGGCATTGGCGGCACCTGGCATGTTGGAGTAGCCGGTCGTGATGTCACTGTCGTAGCCATGTTTGTTGATCAGCAGCCAGTTCATGTCCCACAGTGCGCTGGCCCAGACCGTGCCGGTGCGGTGGACCGCGGTGCTGCGACTCAAGCCATACGAGGTGGTGCCGCTGGTGCCGTAGGAATCCCACATGATGGGGTCGACGCCCATGTCGTAGCTGTAGCGGTAGGCTCGGATGCCGACGCCGGTGCCGGGCTGATTCTGGAGGTATGTGCCGATGCCGTAACCACCGTTTTGTGTGTCGGTGGGTCGCTGCTGGAGCATGAGGGCAAAGAAATCGCTCCAACCTTCGCCCATGCCGCGGCTCTGTATGTCGCTGAGTGCGTTGGAATTGGCGGCTCCGCCAGTGAGGCGATTGCTGATGCCGTGGCCATATTCGTGGATGATCACCCCATTGTCCAGATCGCTGTCGCGATCCGGGTTGGCGGCGGTCCAGATAAACATCTGCATGCGAGGCGCCGTGCCGTCCGGTGGTGTGCTGAAGTTGGCGTTATTCGTCCCGCTGCCGTCCTGAGCATCGGCAAGCACGGCGTCGTTACCCGCTCCGCCCTGTCCGTAGTTGTTGGTTTGAAAGTTCCCGGCTGCCGGCGTGAAGCCGTATTGATAAGCAATGTCGTGGATCTGATTATTGACCACAAATAGATTCACCTGGGCCGCGAACTGGTTTGGCACTTCCAGCGGGCTCTGCGTCGGTTCATAGACATACGTGCTGAAGTTCAGAAGACTCCCGCCCGTCGGGCGACCCGGACTCGGATCAGCGGAATTGTTGTTGTCGCGGTCGAGGCGGGCATCGACATTGTTGCCGCGAGTGTCAGTGAACTCCGCACCAGCCGCGCCATTGGTGTCGTGCCACCCGAAGGGCGACGCGTTGGCAAGATGGGGATCGGCGAGCACCGTGTAGCCGCCATCGTTGGGGTTCTCATTCGGCAGCGGCACCGTGTGGTAGCCAGCATCCGCAGTCCAGTCGCTGACGAGCGCCACCACGCCGGTGGCATCGTCGATATTCAGGTTGTACCAGTGGTTGCCGTCCGTGGTGAGGATTGTCAGCTCCCAGGTCAAGTCGACCCCACCCTCGGCATTCGGTACATAGGCGAGTCGCGCGGGGATCGGCTCCAGTGAAAGCTTCGACGCGATCAGCACATTCTGCTCCACGTCGTTGGAGGCCTGATACACCTGATTCTGCAGCTTGCCGGAAAGCACCGTATGCGCTTGCTGCGACGGACCGCGAGTACAGATCGTGCAACCGCAGCCGGGAGTAGGTTGATTGTCCGTCGCCTCGAAAATGGCCTCGGTCCAGTTGATGGCGTCGAGAGCCGTACTGAGCGGTGCGGGAGTCTGCTGATTCAAAGTCGAAGCAAGGTCGCGAACAAATCCTCCACCGACGCTGGTGACGCGGCCATCCCTCCCCACAGCGACGTTCATGTCCGCCTGAGCCACTTCCAAACCGTTTGCCGTCTGCCGAAAATAAATATGCGTGGTCCCGCTGTCGGGGTCCGTAAACTGGCTCTTGACGATGGCCTCGTCAAAATCCGCAGCCGTGGCACCCAGCTTGAACGCATTCGCTGCCAGAAAACTCTTCGCGATCTGCAACGGTTCCTCGCGCGATGGCGCCGAGTTCAGCTCCTCCGGGCGAAACAAAAAAACCGAGGGCGGCTGGTACGCGGCGCTCGGTGTGATGCGATCTTCGAACTGAAGGATGTCGAACTTGGGGCGACGATGTTTCAAGGACACGCGTATGCTCCTGGCTGAATGGAAATGGCCGAATGATGCAATGAATAGAACGCGAAACCGTAATGTAACAGATATTACAATTCGATAAAAGAATCTTCATCAGAATCTGCGGAATTCACTGAGGCTCACCAGCAAGTTTATTCTCGGGCGCGATTATTTACGCAAGCTCCTGCACTGGATGAAGATAATCGATGTCGCACACCAAGGCACAACACTTGCATAGTACCCACCTAATGCCCTGAACACTCCCGCCGACAGAAGATCTCGTCTCACCCCACCTCAAGATCGAGAAGATCAGTTCGGCGGCTCAGATTCGCTATGCCTTCGCCGAGGTCCGCCGTATGCTATTTTCCCACCTCAAACTCGACTCTGAACACTCGGGTTTCGCTTCGCAGAGTGCGGCCCAAAGTCGGCCTGGATCAGGAAGTCCGTTTCTAACAGACGGAACGATCAAACGATGACAACTGACTGGCGAGTACAACTCGGCAACACAAGACCCGTAGTACGGTGCCGTGTGAAGTCGTTTATCCCTGGCACCCCTGGTTCGCTCAGGCCGTCTGGACGCACGGCGCGGTTGCGAAGAATGAAGCCTTGCTCCGCTGCAGTCTTCAAGCCGAATCCACCGCTCGAACGCTTGAGATCCCGCAGTGGATGTTTGATCGCGTCCGCTGCTGCCGAATGCATCTGGAGCCGCAGCCCGTCGTCGGCGTTGCGGACCTCCGAGCCTTGCAACTTCTCCTGCACCATGTCGGTCATGCCGCTGATCGGTTAGAAGATCAGCATCGATCCTCCATCACGGAAGGAGATGCTGATGCGAAAGGCACGTCGTCGTCGACCGGCTCAACTCTGGGACCTGTTTCATCAACCCCCGCAAACGCCGACATGGACCCAGTTGCCGGAGCTGGTGAGGCATCGCGTTCTGGAACTCCTGGCTCGTCTCATCGAGGACGAACGAAACCAAAGGCTGGCACCCGCGCGGGGCAAGGAGGTCGGCCATGAGTGACAAGATCAAGCCGCATCATCTGCAGCGAAAGGCCCTCCTTTACGTTCGCCAGTCGTCGCCTTACCAGGTGCAGCACAATCAGGAGAGCCGACGGCTTCAATACGCCATGACGCAGCGGCTGGAAAGTCTGGGCTGGCACAACATCGAAACCATCGACGACGACCTGGGCACCACGGCCGCGGGCACGGTCACACGGCAAGGGTTCGAACGGATGGTGGCCGAGGTCTGTCTGGGAAAAGTCGGGGTCGTGGCCGCACGTGAGTTGTCCCGCTTCGCCCGCAACAACCGGGAGTGGCAGCAACTGATTGAGATGTGCCGGGTGGTCGATACGCTGTTGCTCGATCAGGAGATGGTGTACGCGCCGCGGGAGGGCAACGACAGGCTTTTGCTGGGCTTGAAGGGAAGTTTGAACGAATACGAACTGGACCTGCTCCGCGCTCGCTCGGTTGCGGCACGTCACGCCAAGGCCCGCCGCGGTGAACTTGTGGTGGCCGCGCCCGTGGGGTTTCTGAAGAGCGAGGATCAACGTTTGGAGAAGGATCCCGATCGCCGCGTTCAGGAGGCGGTCCTCTCGATCTTCCGCAAGTTCCGCGAACTCGGCTCGGTCCGGCAAACACTGCTCTGGTTCCTTGAGGAAGGACTGTTGCTTCCGGCGCGTCAGGCGGATGGGACCCTGTTGTGGAAGCGGCCGATCTATGCCACAGTGTGGCGTGTGCTCACCAATCCGATTTATGGCGGTGCCTATGCGTATGGAAAAACCGAAGCGACGATTTCGTACACGAACGGTCAATCGCGCAAAGGCCATCGGCGGCGACGTCCGGAGCAGTGGCTTGCGTTGATCCCGGGTGCGCACGAGGGCTATATTGGATGGGACGAGTTTCAGGCGATTCAGAAGACCCTGGCCGACAACGTGCAAGGTTGGGGACGGCGGGGAGCCGTCAAGCAGGGCGCGGCTCTGTTGGCGGGATTGTTGCGGTGTCGCCGTTGTGGTCGAAAGTTGGTCGTGCATTACACCGGCAACCAGCACGGCTTCCTGCGTTACGCATGCAGGCGAGGCCAACTGGACCAGGGCGAACCGAAGTGCATTGCCTTCGGTGGCATCCCCGTCGACGAAGCGATCGGTCGCGAGATTCTTCGAGTCGTTCAACCCCTGGCGGTGGAGGCGGCCGTGCTGGCCAGTCAAACCCTCTCGCATCAGCATGACGATGTGACGGAGGCGTTGCGCCGCGATCTGGAAGCCGCACGTTATGTAGCTCGACGCGCTCAGAAACAATTCGATGCGGTCGATCCCGAAAATCGACTGGTGGCCGATGAACTGGAGCGAAGGTGGAACCACTCCTTGCAGCGGGTGGACGAACTGGAGATCCGCCTCCACGAACATGCCGCCCGCATTGTCGGCGTTGCACCGGCGACGGTGGACGAGTTCCAGAGTTTGGCCGCCGATCTTGAAGCCATCTGGAACGGCTCCGGCGCGGATGCCCGTTTGAAAAAGCGCATCGTGCGAACTTTGATCCATGAAGTGGTGGTCGATGTCGATTCCGCAGCCGGCGAAGTGATTCTGGTGATTCATTGGTGTGGTGGCGTGCATACCGAACTGCGTCTACCGCGGCGGCGTCGCGGTACGTGTACTGCCACCTCGAAGGACATCGTGGCGGCCGTACGTAGTCTGTCGCGAATTTGCGATGACACCGCCATTGCGGGATTCCTGAATCGCAACGGTCTGCGAACGGGACGCGGCAATCGCTGGACGCGCGGCCGCGTCACCTCCCTTCGTTGTACGAACAGCATTCCGGTCTATAACGCTGCTGAGGACGGAGCCGTCCAGAACTGGCTGACACTGACGGACGCCGCGGCGTTCCTGGGAGTCAGTTCGCGAACGCTGCGGCTTGCCGTGGAACAAGGTCGTCTCGAAGGCGACCACCCACTTCCGGATGGGCCATGGATCTTCAGCCGGCAGATATTACAAACGGAAGCCGCGGCCGATGTCGTGAAACAGGCTCGCGACCGTCGGGCTCAACCCGCGGGACCAGATTCCGAATACGAAAATGGCGGATTATTCAGTAAATAGCGAGGTGTGGCATTATGGAACGCAGTAGTACTTCATCAAGAACTGCTTCGGTGCCCGTGGTTCACGCAAGTTGGCAAGCCGTCGGAACACGATGGCAACCCGTTGTTGATTCGCGTAAACTCTTGGGAGAATGCAGTCCAGTGGGCGAAAGCGGACATCTCTTGGTGGTGCGCCAACGAGGCGTCAAACGTGCTCAGTGGGTTTCTGCTGCACAATTTAGACGGGAGTATCAGGAATGGAACAATCATATCATTGCCTTTGGTCCGGCGCAGGACGAGCTACTCGCCGGGCCGATCACGGCAGCCCTTCCGACCGAGGCGCGTACAGCTACCGTGATGGAGTGGATTAAATCACACCTGACCCGCGCTTATTTAGAATGCATCTATTCGCCAGTGAGTGATGTGCGGTTGGCTCGTATTCAAGTCAATTGGTACATCACCGGACACTTTCCGTGTGGATGGTCTGTCGATGAGGAAACCGCATTCCCCAATCAAGCGGTGACTATTGTTTATTGAGTGTTCGCGTCAGGCCCGCTGAGATCACTACGGCACCCCTCCCCGCGAACGCCTCCGCCCGACTACGCAGCCACAACGGGCCTCACCGGATGAATCCTGGAACACGCGTTTCCCTCCGCACAATCACAGGGTATCATTCCGCCATGCGGTCGAATACCATCGATGCACCGTTCGCAACGAACTCGGGCTGGCAAAGAAAAGGGGACATTCACGGGACATTCACAATTAAAGCTCAGGCATGGTTTGCGGCTCGATTGCCGAATTGTGGAGAATTCTGGAGTGAGAGTGCCTGAGGTTACTGGCACTCTCCCGGACAGTGACAGTCATTCTACCGCTGGCGTCGCAGGGGTATTTGGCAGTCGCTATTAATGGCGATTGAGCCTGCCTTCGAGGATGGCGACGGCAGTGACGAAGTCGCAGCCGAGCGTCATCAGCAAATCGATGTTGTTGAGGGTGGTGCAGCAACCGAAGCAGTGAACGAGGTTGCTGCAAAGTTTCACGGCGGCCTGCGTGTCGCCGCAGTGCGGGCAGAGGAAGACTAAACGGCCACCTTAGAACGTTCACAACTTCGGCACCCAAGCTCAAGCAACCGGCTGACGCAAAAACCCCGCAAGTCATTACACTTGCGGGGTTTCTGGCTCACTGGGCGTTACTGGATTTGAACCAGTGACCCCTACAATGTCAATGTAGTACTCTAGCCAACTGAGCTAAACGCCCTGAACGCTTCTTTTTAGCACCCGGGCCCGTTTCGTCAAGTCAGTTGGCTGCCAACGCTCAATGCGGTCAGCCGTTCCGGGAGTTCGTACAATTCCTTCCAGTCAACCGGAGCCGCACATGACCTCGCTCGTGCTTTTGACCGCACTCGCATTCACGCCAGCCCAGACTGGCGGAGCCCTCAAACTCACCAACGTCCGCACCACCTACGGTGAGCTCGGCGGCACCCGGCCAGAAGCCAAGTATCTGCCAGGCGACGTGCTCTTCGTCGGCTTCGACATCGAAGGTCTGACCATCAGCGAGGAAGGCCGCACGCAATACCGCATGGGCCTCGAACTCTTCGACAAGAACAAGAAGTCGATCCTCCCCGATCAGCAGCCAACCGACAAGGTGGATTACGTTCCGCTCGGCGGGCCGAAACTGCCGGCCCGCGCTTACATCCTCATTGGCGTTGATCAGGATCCGGGCACCTACACCATGAAGCTCACCGTCACCGACACAGCCACCAAGGCCGTGCAGACACTCGAAAAATCATTCGAGGTCATGAAGAAGGATTTCGGCATTGTGGCGGTCTACCCGAGTGTCGACGAGAGCGGTCGCATCCCGGCACCCACTACGGGCGTGCTGGGGCAGTCGGTGTTCATCCAGTTCGCCATCGTCGGCTTCGCCCGCGATCCCAAAGCACCGGGGCAACCGAGCGTGACGGTCGAGATGACCCCGCTCGACGCTGGGGGCAAACCGACGCTGCAAAAGTCGGCCCTTTACAAGCAGAACGCAGACAGCGCCATCAAGCTCGAGCCGAAAGACGAGATGATCAACGTTCGATTTCTCCTGCCGCTCAGCCGCGAAGGCAAGTACACCGTACGGCTCAAAGCCACGGACGAGTTCACCAAGAAGAGCATCACCTTCGACTTGCCGATTGTGGTCGTGCCCTCGGCCAACTGACCGCTGCGGCAACGATCACCACACACCGAACAACACCATGAACCTACAAGAACGCATTGCTCAGTTTCGCAAGATGTCGAGCGAGGACCCGGAGAACGAACTCGGGCACTTCCGGCTCGGGCAGTTGCTGATGGACGACAACCAACCGGCGGAAGCGGCTAAGTCGTTTGAACGCACGCTCGAGCTCAGCCCGGAATTCTCGAAGGTGTTTCAGTTGCTCGGCGAATGTCTGCTGAAGACCGAGCAGAAAGAGAAAGCGATCGAGGTGCTGACTCGTGGCTGGGCCGTGGCGGAGGAGCGTGGCGACAAGATGCCCCGCGACGCGATGGGTAAACTGCTGACTGAGTTGGGGGCACCGATCCCGAAGCCTGCGGCACCTGTGGAGATCGACGACGGCACGCCGGGTACCGGTTTCCGCTGCGAACGGCCAGGCTGCATGGCGGGCAAACGCGCCAAGAGCATAGACAAACGGCCAATCCCCGAAGCCCTCGGCTTGCGGATCCAGGAAAAAATCTGCCAGGATTGCTGGGAAGCCTGGTTCAAGGATCAGTCGGTCAAAGTGATCAACGAACTCCACCTCGACCTGAGCACTGAACCAGGCACGGCGGAATACGAGAAATACATGCTCGAATTCTTCGGCTTCGATACACCATGACGCGCTATTGGGCTAGCTATGGCCGCAGCGGCTTCCTCGGCCATTTCACAGCGAGCGAAGAGTACAGCCGCGGCATGAGCGTGGTTGTGCAGTCACCGCGGGGCGTGGAAGTCGCCACCATTCTCGAACTTGCCGACGATCGCTTCGCCGACGGCATCGAACCCGGCGGCACCATTCTGCGAGTGAATACCCAGGGCGAGCGTGATGCCCGCGGCTGGCTGTCTGAGGCCAGCGAAGCGGCAGCGAGCCTGCCCGTGCTCGTCGCCGACGCGGAATGGCTACTCGACGACACGCTGATTCTGCATGTGATGCCTTGGGACGAAGTCGATCTGACGCCGTGGGCGACGGAGCTTGCCGCTCGATTCGGGTTCGCGGTGCAGGTGCTGAACCTTGCGGACCTGCCGCGTGAGAAGCTCGAAGCGAAAGGCTGTGGCAAACCCGGCTGCGGTGAGGCAGGTGGCGGCGGTTGCTCCACCGGCGGCTGCGGAACCTGCAGCCGAGGCTCTGTCAAAAGCTCGGACGAACTGACGGAGTACTTTGCGGGCCTGCGAACCGCGCTGGAATCGAAGCGGGTCACATTGGCGTAGTGAACCTCGCAATCGCCACAGGCATCTATGACTCTGCATTCGCTAGAATCACAGCTTGCAAGCCCTCGTAGCTCAGGGGATAGAGCATCGGTTTCCTAATTCAAACCTAGCCCTTTAGGTTTCGCCTTGAAAACGCCACTTTTAGACTTGTTTTCAAGCGTTTTTCTCACTTGTGAATCATCCGCAAAATATCCCGAAAATTCCCAAAATACCCTCCCGCGGGTGTAGTCTACACCCGCCCTTCCCTACGCACCTCGCACCGCCGCCCGTGTTCGGTTACGCTCGCTTCACCATCAGGAGCAGCATCATGGAATGGACCGAAACCGTTGTCGGTGCCGAGCACCGCGCCGAGGGCCAGTATGCCCGCACCTATCGCGTCTACGCTGACGGTGATCGCTGGCGCACGGAATCGGGTTGCATGAGGAACAGGGCCTATCTGACCGCGGATCATGCGAAGGATGCCTGCGAAGCTGCCGAGACGGATATGCGGAAGGGGTGAGGCTCGAGCCGCTCGAGGATGCTGTGATCGTCCCGCTGCTGCCGATAGGCTCGAGCCCGCCGAGGATAAGGGTGGAGCCACGGAGCCACCCTTATCTGCCGAGCCTGGCCGTGCCGACGACGGTGACATGCTCGATCATGCCGCGGCTTCCTCGCTGCCATCACCGCCCGATGGGCTCGAGCCCCGCTGCTGGCTCGAGCCGGTTGACCGGCTCATGGATAGTTAGTGTCCGTCGGGAAAAGGCGGCTTTTTGATTTTGTCACCTGCCTGGGAACTGGTGGGAGGTGATTGACGCTCAGGAATGCGCTCCGTTTTCGGTGGACCGGTGTGCCAGTGATCGCCGGGGCGACGCCGAGCGAC